>JAHDDJ010000096.1:4018-7129 GCA_020629385.1 Erythrobacter sp. | reverse complement strand
GGTCCCGCCGGTTCCGGGGTCGATGCTGGTGTGGTCGGCGCAGCTGTGGAAGTCGTAGAACTGGGAACAGCAGTCCCCGTACCAGACGATACACCGCCAGCCGAATTTTCCAGCGCAACAAGGCGATCCGTCAGCAGCAGCAGCGCATTGGAGTTTTCTTCCGTCTGCGCCGTCAGTGCAGCGATCTGCGCTTCCATCGCATCCAGCCGGACAAGAATGTCGGTCACAGCGGAGGTTGACGGTGTAGCCACCGAACCACCGGCAGAGGGTGTGCTGGTAATCTGTGGTTCGAAGAAACGCCCGTCACCGCCGGGAAACACTTTACGCTGCAAAGCGCGCACTTCGCTTTCCAGTTTGCGCATACGGGCTTCGTCCCCGCTGCTTTGCGCCAAAGCGGGCAAAGGCGTTGCGGCAACGGCGGCCAATGCCAGTCCGGTCCATAGGGCGCGGCTTGTTGTAGCAATTTTCACGTATCAGCTCCCGTAAGCTCGATTGCGTTCCATGTCTGGCATCATGACGCCAAACACAGCCTGAATGCGAAAGAATCTTGGCGAACCACCCCCAATTTGTCGAGGCTTGAAAGGCGCAAATCCGTGGAGATTCCCCAAGGAAGAACCCTTAGGCGGAGCTATCCGTTGTCCGCCGGACCGACAGCTGCCTCTTCCTGCGCCTGACGGGTCGCTGCCGCAGTGTTCTCCGCTACGCGTGAAACCAAAGCTTCCGCGGTCACCGGAATATCGCGGACGATCTCGCTTTCTAGCGACAGATTGCCAATTTGCTGACCGCCAATGGTGATGGATAATGCTTCCGGCTGGCCGGTCCAGACCTGCGGCCCCTGCACACCCGCGGGAACGGTATAACGCTCCCCCTTGGCCATCTGTTTTTCCATCAGGCGTTCGCCCGCACCGTCATAGAATTTGACCCACACACCATCTTCCAGTGAGGTAAATACCACCGCACCGGTTGGGTTTGTGGAAGCCGTCTGGATTGATGGTTCGCTACCCTCGCCAGCTACCTCAGCGTTTTCCGCAACCGCTACCGGCTCGACAATCGAGCCCGGACCGGAACCGGGGAAAAAGTAACCGCGGAAAAAGGCGAGACCGCCAGCGATCAGCAGGATAACCGCAAAAGCGCTAAACCACGCGAGCCCTCGTGAAGGCACCCGCGCAGGATCGCTCGGTTCGAAACGGGTCGGGCGATGCGGCTCATCATCTGTGGCATGTGCCAATTCGGCCCGCACCTGATCGGCAATTTCCCCTTCGTTTAACCCCACCGCACGGGCATATGTCCGGGAGAAGCCGATTGCATAGGTCCTTGCCGGCAAAGCCGACCAGTCACCTGCCTCGATGACCTCCAGATGGCGTTGAGGGATGCGCGTTTCGGCCGCGATATCGGCCACAGACATGCCTTTCGCCTCGCGTGTACGCGCCAATTTCTGGCCGGCACTTTCGAGCGGTAGCTGCTCTTCAGCCATATCCGCGTCATCGCTCATGAGAAATCCTCGAAACCCGTTTTTTATTTTGTGGCAGAAGACGGACAACTATACCGCGAGTCAAGTATAGATGCGTAAAACACAGACCGAAAACGCCGGAACGGGTATCCGTTGCGCCAAAACTGCGTGGATCAGTCTATTATGATCCCACGGTCCTTTGCCCAAACCAGCATAGTCTGGCGCATATCATCCGGAGGATTGGACAGCCATCCGGTCATAGCTTCGGATATTTCCGCCAGATCGACCTGCCGCACCAGCTCCTTGATCGGTCCGACCGACACCGGGGTAATCGACAAACGCCGGAAGCCGAGCCCCAACAGAGCCAACGCTTCCAGTTGCCTGCCACCCATTTCACCGCATACGCCCAGCTCTACCGGTTGCCCTACGGTTGCTTGCGAAATGCGGCGCAGGAAACGCAGGATCGCCGGGCTCAGCCAGTCATACCGTTCCGCGAGTTTGGGATTGGCCCGATCGGCGGCAAACAGAAACTGCGTCAGATCATTCGTACCCACCGATAGGAATGACAGTTTCGGAATCAGCAGGTCGAGCACTTCTGCCAGCGCGGGCACTTCCAGCATCGCACCGTAATGAATCGCTTCAGGCGGCTGTTTCTTTTGCTTCTTAATGAAACCCAGCTGTTCTTCGAACACGGCTTTGGCCGCGTCGAATTCCCATGGTTCGGACACCATCGGGAACATCACATAGAGCTGGCGACCCGATGCCGCCTCGATCAACGCACGCGCCTGGGCCTTCAACAATCCGCCGCGTTCCAGCGCCAGTCGCAATGCGCGCCAGCCCATCGCGGGGTTCTCGTCATTCTGCGATTCTTCGGAATTGAGATAGGGCACGGCCTTGTCACCGCCGATATCGACCGTGCGGAAAATAACCGGACGACCTCCTGCCGCGTCCATTACATCACGGTACAGACGCAATTGCCGTTCGCGTTGCGGCAAGGTTGCCGAAACAAGAAACTGGAACTCTGTGCGGAACAAGCCGATCCCGTCGGCGCCAACCAGATTGAGGTTGGAAATATCCTCGCGCAGGCCAGCATTCATCATCACCTGAATACGCGTGCCGCAGCGGGTAAACGGCTCCACATCGCGCAATTTGGCATAGGTTGCCTGCCTTTCCTGCGTCTTCGCAAAGCGGGTATCGAATGCGGTTGCAACCGATTGCGATGGCCGGATCGTAGCCGTGCCGGCATCCGCATCGAGCAGGATTTCGTCGCCTTCGCGGACCACGCCGCGAATGCCCCGCGCCCGGCCCAGAACCGGCACACCCATCGCCCTTGCAACAATCACCACATGCGCGGTGAGCGAGCCTTCTTCCAGAATGACTCCTTTCAACCGCCTGCGATCATATTCGAGCAGTTCTGCCGGACCGAGATTTTTCGCGATCAGGATCGCATCGCGGCGCAAACCGGCGGTCGCTGCGGTTCCGAGCTGTCCTGATACGATGCGCAGCAACCGGTTGGAGAGATCCTCCAGATCGTGCATCCGGTCGGCCAGCAGGGGATCGTCGATCTCGCGCATCCGCATCCGGGTGCGTTGCTGTACGCGTTCAATGGCCGCTTCTGCAGTCAGGCCAGCATCGATCGCCTCGTTGATCCGGCGGCCCCA
>JAHDDJ010000096.1:0-3918 GCA_020629385.1 Erythrobacter sp. | reverse complement strand
TGGCCGCTTCTGCAGTCAGGCCAGCATCGATCGCCTCGTTGATCCGGCGGCCCCATCCTTCGTCATAAGCGAACATCTTGTAGGTCTGGAGAACCTCTTCATGCTCTCCGCCGGAACGAAACTCGGCCTGACTTGCCATGGTGTCGATCTGCTCGCGCATTTTGTCGAAAGCGCGATAGACCCGTTGACGCTCAAGCTCGATATCATCAGCCATCACCTGGTCGATGGTCACGCGCGGCTGGTGGAACACAGCCACACCACCGCCAAGCCCTTTGACCAAAGGCAAGCCAGTTAAATTTGCCGGTTCGGTCAATTCCGGAAGACGGCCCAACGCCTCTTCCTCGTCGATCAGTTCGTTGTTCGAAATCAGCTCCGACAGCACCATCGCCGTGGTCTGCAGAGCCTCGATCTCGATATCTTCATAGCGGCGCGGATCGACATGCTGGACGCACAAAACGCCCACGGCCCGTTCGCGATAGACAATCGGAACACCGGCGAAAGAGTGGAATTTCTCCTCGCCCGTTTCGGGCCGATACTGGAAATCCGGATGCGCTTTGGCCTCGGCGAGGTTGAGCGTCGCGATGTTCTCCGCGATGGTGCCCGTCAGCCCTTCACCGATAGCCATGCGGGTGACATGGACAGCCTCTTTATTGAGGCCGCGTGTCGCGAACAATTCCAGCATCCCTTCGCGCAGGAGGTATATCGACACCACCTCGCTATCGAGGTTTTCGGCAATGATATCGACCACGCGGTCCAGTTTGCCCTGCGCATGCATGCGCGAGGCCATGACCTCGTGCAATTGGGTCAGGATCAGGCGGGCGGCGTCGGCTGCTGCGGTCATAGGGCAGACTTACCCGAGCGGTGCCTGAATGTTAATCGCAATCGACCTGCGGGGATGAAAAAGCGGTCAGGCTGTAGACAGCTCTTCCTTAATTCGCAGCTTTTCCTTCTTGAGCGTCTGGACTGTCGCAGTGTCGGGCACGGGTCGGGACATTTCTTCGCGAAGCTTGGCTTCGATTCCGGCATGTTTGTTTTCGAGTGCGCTGACATGTGACGATACCATCTGTCTCTCCTTGAAAGGTGCAAACCCAAGTGAGCGACTCGTCCATCGCGGACGAACCGCGTACCATGCATACAATCATAGAAACCCGCTCTTGCGAAGTCCTGATTAACCCCTAAGCGGTAAAACATGGTAAGATCGCGGCCAGCCGCATAGGGTGTGACACCTGAATGTTCGAAACGGAAAGGGTGACTTCGTGAACGAAGCGGAGATGCGCAAGAAACTGGCAAGCCTGACGACCGAGCATCGCGATCTCGATGCGGCGATCGAAGCTTTGCGCCTTTCCGGATCGACCGATCAACTGCAAATTGCCCGGCTGAAGAAGCGCAAACTGGCGCTGAAGGACCAGATCGGCTTTCTCGAAGACGCATTGCTGCCCGATATCATCGCCTAATGATCGCCACAAATGGTCTAAACCGCCCCATATCGGCACAGCCCAGATTTGGTTCGGGATAGTTTGGTTCACGCTCTGGAAGTCATCCGCGCACTGAAATAGGGCAGTGGGTGAGATGGGAGTTCCTACCGACATAAACCAGCCGATTATCGAGGCGCTGTATTGCGAAGCATTGCTGCTCGCGGACGAAGTGCGTCAGGTATTCGACCTCAATCCTATCCGCGACACCGGCGAAGAAGCAGATCTGACGCGGCTGGCTCTGTCCGTTGAAGGGCTTCGCACCACAACCCGCGTTATGCATGTGCTGGCGTGGTTGCTCAATCACCGCGCCTATTACGCTGGCGAACTGACGGAATTCCAGCTGCGCCGCCACAGCACCTTGCCCGCCGACCGGATACCCGAAGAGGAAAACCTCGCTAGGCTGGAGTTGCCGACCCGCGCGCTGATTGCCGAAAGCGTCCGGTTACATGCGCGGATTTCGCGGCTGGATTCGGCATGGCGCGAACGTTTCGAAATGCGTCCCGCCGCGATCCTGCGCTTGCAGCAACGTCTGGGGTCAGTCGTTCACGGCTAAGCGTATCAGGCCGCAGCCATTGCCCGGTTCCACGCTGCCAGCCGCGATTCCCGCTCTGCGCTGTCCATCGCCGGACCAAAGGAACCGATATTGCCGCGCATTGTGGCACTGGCGTCCTCCAGCGATGGCACAAGACCTGCGCCCTGTGCCGCCAGCATCGCTGCGCCCAATGCCGTTGTCTCGACGAAGTCGGGCCGCTCGACCGGCAAGTCGAGCATATTGGCGATGTCCTGCGCCATCCAGTCATTCGCGCTCATCCCGCCATCAATCTTGAGCGAGGTCCATTGCGCGCCATCGGCAGCAAAGGCGGCGGCAAGGTCATATGTCTGATGCGCCATGGCCTCCAGCGCGGCGCGGGCAATCTGCGCCCGTCCCGTCGCAAAGCTCAGCCCCGCAATCACGCCGCGTGCTTCCGGCTGCCAATGCGGAGCGCCAAGCCCGGACATGGCCGGGATAATAACCACCCCGCCGCTGCTGTCGATCGACCGCGCCAGTGTCTCGGTCTCGGCAGCCGTACCCAGCAGGCCAAGCGAGTCGCGCAGCCATTGCACCAGACTGCCTGCAACAAACACCGACCCTTCCAGCGCGTAAGTCCGCTTGCCTGCTTCCTGATACAGCACCGTGCCGAGCAAGCGGTTGTCGGAAGACGGTATGTCATGCCCCTTATTGGCGAGGATAAAAGCACCTGTGCCATAGGTTGCTTTTGTCTCGCCCGGCGAAAGGCAGCCCTGCCCGATCGTCGCCGATTGCTGGTCACCCACCAGACCGGTAATCGCGATGGGACCGCCGAACAGCTCTGGCAAAGTCGTGCCGAATGCTCCGGCATTATCAACCACTTCGCCCAGCGCCGATTTGGGCACCCCGAACAGATCGCACAAACCGTCATCGAACTGCACGCCACCAAGCGGCAACAGCAGCGTCCGGCTGGCATTGCTGGCATCGCTGATGAAGGTTCCCCCGGTCAGCTTGTAGACCAGCCAGCTTTCAATCGTACCGAGCGCCAGCGTACCGGCGTCGGCGGCGGCTTTGACCGCAGGCTCGTTGTCGACCAGCCAGCGCATTTTGGTGCCGGAGAAATAGGGGTCGAGCAGCAGGCCTGTTTGCTTCTGCACCCCCGCCTCATGTCCTGCCGTTTTCAACGTATCGCAGAAATCCGCCGTCCGGCGGTCCTGCCAGACGAGCGCCCTGGCCAGCGGCTCGCCAGAATTGCGGTCCCATGCCACCACCGTCTCGCGCTGGTTGGTGATGCCGATGGCGGCGATCTGGTCTGCCCCGCCCGCTTTTTCGACCATTTCGCGCGCGCAAGCGAGCGTGCGGTGCCAGATTTCGGTTGCATCATGCTCCACGCGGCCCGGCTCCGGATAATGCTGCGTCAGTTCCTGCTGCGCACTGCCGAGTGGCTCGCCCGCCGGAGAGAACAGCATGGCGCGGGTCGAAGTTGTACCTTCATCGAGAACCAGTATCTTCTGTGTCATGCCCATATGAATGCCGCGCCACATTCGCGCTGTCGAGCCACTTTATCGCCAAACCCCTCTCGACTTGGCAGCGGCAGGACGGCATGAGGGGCGCATGGCTATGCCTCCCAAACCCTGGCCGACCGGACTGGTCGAACAGCCCGAACCACTTGTGCGGCGCGTGCTTGCCCCTAACCCGTCGCCCTACACCTATACCGGCACGCAGACCTACATTGTGGGGGCTGGCGGCGATGTGGCGGTGATCGACCCCGGCCCGGATGATCCTGACCATATATCCGCCATCGTTAGCGCAGTCGGCGATGCCACAATCACCGCGATCATGTGTACGCACACACACCGTGACCACTCGCCCGCCGCAGCACCTCTGGCCAAGCTGAGCGGTGCGCCGGTAGTCGGCTGCGCGCCGTTAGCGCTG
>JAHDDJ010000095.1 GCA_020629385.1 Erythrobacter sp. | reverse complement strand
AAATGGCCGAGCATTTTGCGCAGCGTGTCCGCATCCAGTTTCGGATCCCACGGGCCATGTGCCTTGTTATCTTCACCCAGCACACGCACCAGATCGTAGCACAGATCACTGGTTTCCTTGGCATCACAGGTTTCGTCGGGGCGAATCTGCGCGCCTGCTTCGGGCACTTCAATATGCGCGAAATCAACCGGATCACCGGGGCGATATGTCGGTTCGGGCACATGCAGCTCTAGCGCCGGCTTGTTGCTACCCTTTGCAGTGGAACCTTCGGGCCTGTCGGCCATAACTCTGCTCTCCCCAAACGAGATGCATTACGTGAGACGCAATCTTATACAGTTGCGTTATTTTATTTCACGCAAGCGTCGGGGTCAAGCACCCCGCGTCACACAGCGATCGGGGCTTTCAATGCCCCTTGTGGTGCGTAATCATGCACCACAAAATCATCGATGCTGTAATCGAATATCGAGTCCGGCTTTCTGGTAATTTCAAGCCGCGGCGCGCCATCCGGTTCCCGTGCCAATTGTTCTTCGACCAGTCCGGTATGGTTGAGATAAAGATGCGTGTCGCCGCCCATCCAAACGAACTCCCCCGGTTCAAGCCCGGCCTGCTGTGCGATCATCCGCTGGAGCAGAGCGGCAGACCACAGGTTAAACGGCAGCCCCAAGGCCACATCGCAGCTACGTTGATAGAGCGCGCAATTCAGGCGGTTATCGGCAACGTGGAACTGGTAAGTCTTGTGACAGGGAGGCAGAGCCATTCCGTCCAGCTCCGCGACATTCCAGCCCTCGATGATATGGCGGCGGCTCCCGGGATTATTGCGCAAGGAATCAACCACTTCGGCGACCTGATTAATACTTTTTCCCTTGCGGAAACCGCCCGTGCCATCGGGTTCGTAGGTCGGCCAATCGACCCATTGCTTGCCGTAAACCGGCCCCAACTCGCCCCATTGCGCGGCAAACTCTGCGTCCTCGACAATACGTGCGGAAAAATCCTCCCGCGAAATATCGTCGCCTGTTTCATTGCGGTATTTCGCCAGCGGCCAGTCGGTCCAGATCTGGACGTTCTGTTTGCACAGCTCGCGGATATTGGTGTCGCCGGTGAGGAACCACAGCATCTCGCGTGTCGCGGTTTTCCAGTAAACCCGCTTGGTGGTCAAAAGCGGCATCGCGCCGTCTGCGAGATCAAAGCGCAGCATGGCGCCGAATACCGACCGCGTGCCAACACCCGTGCGGTCACGCCGCTCACTGCCATGTTCCCAGATATGGCGCATCAGATCGAGATATTGCCATTCGGGATGGCGGTCGGAAGAATCGGTCTGGAATGCGAGGCTGGCCATACGCTTTCCCTAGCGGCGAAATCGGCCACTTGTCACCCTGATGGGAGACAACTATCTGGCAATCCACAGGGTCGGCTCAAAGGTCGACAAAGTCATCGGGAAGTAGCTCAGCCTGGTAGAGCACCGTCTTCGGGAGGCGGGGGCCGGAGGTTCGAATCCTCTCTTCCCGACCACACAGCCCGTTTTCAGGGCCGCGCGTTCAACCCCAGAAGCGCCAGCACGAGCGTCAGCGACCCAAGCCCGAGCGACAGATGCCAGCGTAGCCGCATCCAGGCCGCATCTCCAAAATCAAGTTGGCGGTCAACCAAGGGAGATAAAGCAATGAAAATGCCCAACCACAACAGCGATGGTTCAGGCCAAGCCCAGCCCAAAGTCCAAGGGATAAACAGCGCGACGCCGATCAGGCTCGGCAAGACCGCCGCCACATAGGACCATGACGGCGCATCGGGCTTCGCCAACGCCTGCCCCCACCACACACCGCCAAGAAAGCTGAAGATGAGCGCTGAATAGGCAAAACCGCCTGCTAAGGCGATCCAACCGGCCTCGTCACCGCGCACAAACAAGATGACGGCCAGAAATTGCGGCAACAATCCCGCATAGCCCAGCCATTGAACTCTACGGAACGTGTTTGGCGTGGTGTCGTTAGTCATCTATACCAGCGTCTCCGCCCGCATTTTACAGGCCATTTTCCATTTATGTCAGACTCCGAGAAACCCGGACGCCACCGTGCGGTTCCCAGCGGACGCGTTTCGCGCCTGACCGGCTTTGGCCGCTTGGCCACCGGAATCGCCGGCGGAATGATGGCCGAAGGCGCCCGCCGCCTAGCCTCAGGCCAGATGCCGAAACTGGAAGACATGATCCTGACGCCCGGCAACGCGATGCGATTGGCGGATCGGCTGTCACATTTGCGCGGTGCCGCAATGAAGCTGGGACAGATGATCTCCATGGACGCGGGCGATCTTTTGCCACCAGAACTTTCCGCAATTCTCGCCGGATTGCGGGATCGTGCCAATTTCATGCCTCCTCGCCAATTGCAGCAAGTCCTCAAAGCGGAATGGGGTGACGGTTGGCGTAGCCGCTTCGCCGAATTCCGCGCACAGCCCATTGCGGCGGCTTCCATCGGACAGGTTCACAAGGCTGTCACCCATGATGGGCGAACACTCGCGATCAAGGTCCAATATCCAGGCATCCGCGATAGTATCGATGCCGATGTCGATAATGTTGCAACGCTTTTGCGCATGTCGAACATGATCCCCGAGCAGCTGGACCTTTTTCCGTTTCTGGAGGCGGCCAAAGCACAATTGCATGAGGAGGCAGATTACGAGCGCGAGGCCGCGCAGATGCAGCTCTATCGACTACGGCTGGAACAGGACAACGGCTTCGTGGTACCGGAATTCGAGCCCGAATTTTCGAGCAAGTCCATCCTTGCCATGAGCTTCGAGCCCGGTGTTCCTATCGAAAGTCTGGAAACCGAAGATCAGGACACGCGCAACGAAGTTGGCGAGCGTATTATCCGACTTGTGACTCGCGAATTGTTCGAGTTCGGCAAGATGCAGACCGATCCGAATTTCGCCAATTATCGCTATCAGCCGGAAACCGGACGTATTGTCCTGCTCGACTTCGGCGCCACGCGCGATATCGCACCTGATGTGCAGCAAGCCTACCGCCAGCTACTCAAAGCCGCGATTTCCGGTGAGCGTGACGGCGTTATCGAAGCCTCGCTCGCAGCGGGCTTCATGAACGAGGCCACCGTCCGCAAACATGCCGTCAGCGTGCATGACATGACCGACATCATCCTGCGCGAATTCGAACGCGAAGGGCCGTTCGACTTTGGCGACCGCGCTTTTGTCGAGGTGCTGCGTGACGAGGGAATGCGCGTCGCTGCCGACCGTGAAGCGTGGCACCTCCCGCCCGCCGAAACGATCTTCGTACAGCGCAAGATCAGCGGCACTGCCCTGCTTTGTGCAAGGCTAAAATCGAAAGTGCCGGTGCGCGATATTCTGATCGAGGCGCTAGACGACTAACCCGCCTGCTGTTTCGCGATCCAGCGATCAATATGCGCCTCGAGTACGTCAAGCGGAACTGCGCCGTTTTCCAGCACAGCGTCGTGGAACGCCCGCAAATCAAACTTGGCCCCAAGTGCATCATTCGCACGCTGGCGCAGCTCGCGTATCTTCAACTCACCAATCTTGTAGGCCACCGCCTGACCTGGACGCGTGATATAGCGGTTGACCTCTGCATCGATATTTCCAGCCGTCAGCGCTGTGTTGTCGAGCATGTAGTCGACCGCCCGTTGCTTGCTCCAGCCCTTCGCATGCAGTCCTGTATCCACCACCAGACGTGTGGCGCGCCACATCTCGTAACTCAGCCGCCCCATCTCTTTGGCGGGCGTATCGTATAGTCCCATCTCGATGCCTAGCCTCTCGGAATAGAGCCCCCACCCCTCGACAAAGGCCGTGAAAAAGGTGCCATTGGCGCGCAGCGGATGCATATCCAGTTCCTGCTGCAAGGCGATCTGGTGATGATGGCCCGGAACCGCCTCGTGCACGCCCAGCGCTGGCAGTTCCCATAAAGGTCTCTGGTCAAGCTCGGTCGTGTTTACACGGTAGATACCCGGCTGCCCTGTCGCGAGCGATCCGCGCTCGTAATAGGCCGTAGTATTGCCGGGCGCCTGCGCAGCTGGAATCGGCAACACTGTATATGGCTGGCGCGGCAAATTGCCGAACAGTTTGGGCATGAAGCCGTCCATCTGTTTGGCCAGTGCCTGCGCGGCAGTCATCAATTCTTCCGGCGTTTTGGCGTAATATTTCGGGTCTGTACGCAGATGCTCGATAAAGGCTTCACGCGTGTCAAAGCCTGCGGTCTTGGCGACTTCGACCATTTCGGCTCGTATCCGTGCGACTTCGGACAGACCAAGACTATGAATCTCTTCTGGCGTCATATCGGTCGTGGTAAAACTGCGGACACGGTAGGCATAAAATTCTTGCCCGTCCGGCGTTGCCCCAACACCCGGTGTTCCATCACGGCAAGCGGGTTCATATTCGGTCTGATAGAACTCCAGAAAGTCTGCAAAAGCAGGGAACACAGCATCGCTCAGAGCTGCTTCTGCGCGCCGGGTTAGCGCCTCCCAATCCGTTTCCGAAATTGCGCCTGGACGCTCCGCAAAAGGACGCCACAAAGGCGAGTCTTCAACATTCTCGTAGATTTGCGCGTCGATGCGCGCTTCCAAACCTTTCATCGGCTCACACGCCTGTGTCAGACCGCGAGCAACCGCCTTCCTAGAACGGTCAATGCCTTGCGTGTTAAGCATGGCAAATGCCTCCAGCCTTGCGACATAGGATTCGTAATCGGCAGTGGTGAAAAACGGCGAGCGGTATGGCAGCGCAGCAATCGCGGTGAACCATCCCCCACGATTGGTGAAAATGGTATAGCGCGTGTGATCGTACTCAGCGCCTTCAATATTATCGGACAGACTACGCTTCAGAACGGCGAGATCGACGCGTAAATCATCAGACAAAGCATCGGCATCAATAGCGTTGAGCCGTGTTAAAAACTGTTTCGATTCTGCGATCTGCCGCTCGTAAGTTTCCAGCGACAGATCATTCAGCTTCCCGTCGCCACGCCGGTCACCAATACTGGTGGCCAGATTAGGACTGTTGTCGAGGGTCCACTGCCACATCTCCTCGCGGATCTGGGTGTATTCCTCCGACGGATTGGCCTGGGCTGGCGCAATGATTGCAACGCTCAGCAAAGCGGCAGCGAACAGGTGCTTCATACGAAAACTCTCCTCGTTTGTTGCCTTCCTATTGCGAGAGGTGCTCGTGGTCCAGTAGTGCGGATTGATGCACCACAAACCAGCAATCCTTTTCGTATGCCTTGGCAATATCTGCCGCTCGCCGCTCGCCGAAGCGGCTTTCCGGTTGGAGGCTGAAAAGGCCGGCCTAGACGCACATACCGATTCCGCAGGGACAGCCGCTTACCATGTCGGTTCGCCGCCAGACCCGCGCAGTATTCGCGAGGCTGCAAAACACGGGATCGACATCAGCGCTTACCAGGCGCGCCAGATCGAACAGGAAGATTTCACGCGCTTTACCCATATTTTCGCGATGGACCGCAGCAATCTCTCCAACATTCGCGCCATTGCTCCGGAAGTCGTGGCTGCCAGAATTGCACTGCTGATGGATGTCCTGGACGGCTCCGGCGGCAAAGAGGTCGAAGATCCGTATTATGGAGGCGATCACGGATTTGCCGTCACGTGGGAGGTGGTTGCGATGGCCGCACGACAACTGGCCAAAGAGCTGACGAGTTAGCGGCGCACAGGAACAGCATGCGTGGTTAACAGCTTTTGAAGGTTTGCGCCTTAGGGCCTGCTCCAGAAATGTGATTTTGGAGTTCACAGCTGATGAAGACCGCGTTCAAATTTGCAGGCGTTGCATGCCTTCTCGCCAGTTTTGGAAGTCCCGCTTATGCAGGGGATCCAGAGGTGCAGGCTGCGCTTGCTGCTCTTGAAGCCCGTATCAATGCGCTGGAAAGCGAAAACCAGCAATTGCAAGCCAAGCTGGAAAGTCATGCCACAACGCCGGTAGTTCCAGCGATAGCTGTTCCCGCCAACGCCGTAGCGCCGATTCCGCCGCAGCCACCTGTTCCGACATCACAAAAACGCCGTGATCGCGGCGGTGTCGTCGGTACGGATTCCTCTTATGCGTTCCGCGTGCTGGATGCGGCCGAAGACGTGAACACCAAGCCTGTGGTCCAGCTGGAAGCCATCACCGAAGGCTTGCTCGATGACCGTGTTGTTTTGTCCGGAGGCGCGACCGCAATCGCGACTTATCAGCGCAGCAATACTGCGGACAAATTCGGCTATCTCACACGCAATCCCACCAGCGCAAACCAGATCGGCAAAAGCGTATCGGAAGCAGTTCTGCATTCCGCGCAACTCGCCGTAACCGCTCGTGTCACAGACGATGTTACTGCCTATGCAGAATTGCTGTATGATCCGCAGCAAAGCTTTGGCGCCGGCACCATTACTGCGCTTACCCGCAACCAGATACAGCTGCGCCGCGGCTGGATCATGCTTGGTAATCTGGAAAAGAGCCCGCTATTTGCGCTGGTCGGCAAAATGGACACTCCGTTCGGTCTGCAAGATACTGTCAGTCCCTTCACAAACTCGACGAACTGGCATGCCTTCGCCGGTCTGGCCTACGGCGCACAGGTTGGTTTCAAATCCGATGGTCTTCTGCTCCGGGCTATGGCGATTCAGGGCGGCGCACAATTCCGGGCGGCCAACACACCTGTCAACGGCACCAATGTTCCTTCGAAGCTGAACAATTTCGCTGTCGATGCGCGATATGCTGTGAAGCTACCCGGTCAGGGTAACTCGGTCATGGCCGGTGCCAGCTACCAACACGGCAGTCCCTATTGTCAGGCGTATCCGATCTTCCACTTCAACCCGTGCGACGACAACAACCCGGCATGGGCTGCCTATGGCAAACTCAACTACGGCGATTTGCAAGTCCTGGGCGAATATGCACAGACGACCAAAATCTGGCCCGGCTCGCAAGTGCCGATTCCGACCAATCCGCTGAGCGTATTTCCCGCAACGAAAACCAAGGCGTTCACTTTCGGATCGCGCTATGCCTTTGGTCCCGAAAACGTGACCAACCAGCGCCGCGATTTCGCGCTTTCGGCGGAATTCTCCAAATTCATCGCAGGCGCCGAGGATTCCCCGTGGGAGCGCCAGAACCAGGCTGTTCTCGGCCTGTCATGGTTCCCTGCCGAAAACCTCAACCTGTTCTCCGAATATGTCCATGTCGACGGGTTTGCCCCGCTCAACTTCCTGTCGGGCGGCAATTTCCCCGATGGCAGCACATGGTCTGACCG
>JAHDDJ010000525.1 GCA_020629385.1 Erythrobacter sp. | reverse complement strand
CGAACTCGCAACCATTGGCCACAACGGCGCGCCTGACCCTATCGACCTCGCTGTTGAGCCGTTTCAGGACTACATCGACGAAGCGACGAACTGGATGGACGGAGAGGCGATTGACTTGTCCGACATGGACAAAGCCGCCCAGCAGGTCGAGGCCGTCGAGGTTCTTATCAAGGAAATCGTCGCCGCCAAAAAGCACGTCGAGGCTTGCCGGAAGGAAATCACCGACCCGTTGAACAAGGCGTTCAAAGACGAGGTTGCGCGGTGGAAGCCGACGCAGGCCGACATCGAGCGGATGCAGAAGGGCTTGCAGAACCTTATCGCACCCGTGAAGGCCGAGCAGCACCGCATCGCGCAAGAGGCCAAGCGTATCGCCTACCTTGAGGCACAGCGGGCCGAGGAAGAAGCCCGCGCCGCCGAGGCCGCAGCAATGGCCGAGGGCAGCGACATCGACGCAATGCGGGAAGCCGATGACCTGAAATCGGCCGCGCTGGACAAGGCCAAGGAAGCGCAACAGGCATCGCGCGATGGCCGCGTCACCGGCATGAAAACCGTCCATGAGTTTGAAATTCTCAGCGGTCAGGAACTCATTAACTGGATCATCGAAAACGACCGCGCCGCAATCAACCGCTTCCTCAAGGGCTACGTTGAAGCCACGCCGCACCAGAACCGCAGCCAGATTGGCGGGGTCCGCGCATGGTCAAAGAAGGTGCCGAAGTAATGCCGACCGAGTTGCACCTACAGCGCAAGGGCAATGCCCTTGTGCCGATGGACCAAGGTTGGTCCGACCTTCTTTGCGAATTGCCCGAGGACATCGACCTACGGTGCAAGATCACACGCGCCCGATCCGTCAAACAGCTTGGCACCTATTGGGGTGTTATGCGCTGGCTGATCGACTATGGCCCCGAATGGATTGGCAAGCGGTGGATCACACCCGACATCCTGTCCGACGCCCTGCAAATCAGGGTTGGTTTCACCCGTGAAATCGCCAGCCCGCTTATCAGGGATCAAGTCTTTGTCGTGCCGCGGTCCAAGAGTTTTCAAGAGTGCAGTCAACAGGACTTCAACACGTTCTTTGAAGCGGTCCAGACCGAACTTGTCGAGTGGTGCGAATACAACCCCGTCGAGATGTATCTAAATTGGATGGCTGACCGCGCAAGAGGTGCAGCATGACCCTACA
>JAHDDJ010000524.1 GCA_020629385.1 Erythrobacter sp. | reverse complement strand
GCTACTGGGTGTGCATAATGACAGTGAACCCATCCCACCCCGATGTGCCGCTGGAATACCAGCGTAAGGTCAGCAAGCTGGTGTATGACGCGCTTGATCTGCCGCCCCATGAGCGCAGCCTCGACCACCCCAGCACATCAGCCGCAGGAGAATACGCATGACCCAGAATAATTCCTCCCCCTCCGCCGCCCCAGCCGCTGCGCTGGCAGTCTTGCCCCGCCACGTGAAGGGTATCACTGCACTGCGGGACTTCGCCGAGCCGACCAGCAGCGAGCGCCAAGTGCTCGACGCTATCGTCGATGCGCTGGCCGCTGGCGTGCCCGTCACGCTGACGCCCGCCACCCCGACTCCCGAGTCGCACAAGATCGCGTGCATATCCAACTTCCATGCGACACCAGAGATGATGGACTACCTAGCCGACAACGCTGATGAACACAGCGCACGGCTACCCTTCGGCATCTGGGCTGGCACTTACGGGTGCATCATCGCTATCACCGAGAAACCTGAGAGCGGGTCGTTCGATAGATACTCCAACGGGCACATGGAGGACTACCCCAACCAGCTGTGCCACGTGGCGCACTGGGCGCACGCTAACGGCTACGCCTACGTCATGTTCGACAGGGACGCTGACGTGGTGCCCGCACTGCCGTGCTACAGGGATGTATGGGAGGCGTAACTATGCTACACACCGTCCCCGATATGCAGCAACAGCACACCGCCCTCGATCTGCGCAACCCGCCCAAGGTGTGGCCGGACTACCTGCTGGCACCACTGCCAGCCGACTCCGACGTATGGCGCAGCGACAACCAATACGCATACTACCTGATGCCCAACCCAGAGGGCGGCGTGCACCCGATCGCTGCACTGGCGCGTGAGATGCAGGACGTAGCGTGGGAGCAGCAGCTTGAGCGGGACGACGAGCGGCCCAGCATGACCCGTGCGCAGGCAGCATATGCACACCACTACGCACAGTGGCGTGACTCGAGAGTCAGGCTGGCACTGGCCCGCAAGGCGCGGCGTAGCAAACGAACGACAGGTAAGTACTGATGACCAAGCGTAACAATAAATCTGTCCGGCGCAAGCGCCACGCTAACCGGCTGGCTAAGATCATACTCGACCGATACGAGCAGGCGCACAGGTTCAGGCCCAACGACGGTGTACAGCTACGCGGGTGCGAGGCAT
>JAHDDJ010000523.1 GCA_020629385.1 Erythrobacter sp. | reverse complement strand
TTGGTGAAAATCTGCGAAAACATCTTCGAGGCGCTGCCTGCCGAGGAAGGCAAGGCGTTTTTTGCGGCTATCCCTGATGCGGTTGGATCGGACGGCAAAGACCTATCGCGAGTGCCTTGGGCGTTTCGTGCCGCTGAATTGCGCGCACTACCAGCGGTACCGTCACATATTCAGGATGTGATTGATCCTGTGATTGCAGGAATGGATTTAATGGCTGGCGGTGATGATTGGCACGATGCCGCCGATGCCGCCTATGCCGCCTATGCCGCCGCCCGTGCCGCCCGTGCCGTCGCCTATGCCGCCTATGCCGCCGCCGATGCCGCCCGTGCCGTCGATGCCGCCCGTGCCGCCGCCCTTGCCACTGCCGATGCCGCCCGTGCTGCCGCCCGTGCCGTCGATGCCGCCCGTGCCGCCGCCCTTGCCACTGCCGATGCCGCCCGTGCTGCCGCCCGTGTCGCCGATGCCGCCGATGCCGCCGATGCGGCCCGCATTCGCCAGCGCGACACTCTCTTGGCGCTTATCGCAGCAGCCCCAATCGCAGCGGAGTAACGGATATGCTGACCAAAAACCACTATCAATTGACAGTCGAAGTGGCCGAGCACGTCAAGGCCGACGCTATCGTCGCGGGCCACTATTGGAATGAGCAAGAGCGCACGGGGTGCTTCATCGGATGTTTGACGCATTCAGATGATGCCGAAGCTGTGACGGATCGCTTTGGCTTTCCGCTGCCATTGGTGAAAATCTGCGAAAACATCTTCGAGGCGCTGCCTGCCGAGGAAGGCAAGGCGTTTTTTGCGGCTATCCCTGATGCGGTTGGATCGGACGGCAAAGACCTATCGCGAGTGCCTTGGGCGTTTCGTGCCGCTGAATTGCGCGCACTACCAGCGGTACCGTCACATATTCAGGATGTGATTGATCCTGTGATTGCAGGAATGGATTTAATGGCTGGCGGTGATGATTGGCACGATGCCGCCCGTGCCGCCCGTGCTGCCTATGCCGCTGCCTGTGCTGCCGCCGATACTGCCGATACTGCCGCCTATGCCGCCGCCTATGTGGATGGTAACGCTGCCGATACTGCCGATACTGCCGATACTGCTGCCTATGCCGCCTATGCCGCCGCCCTTGCCGCTGCCGATGCCACCGCCCGCATTCGCCAGCGCGACACTCTCTTGGCGCTTATCGC
>JAHDDJ010000522.1 GCA_020629385.1 Erythrobacter sp. | reverse complement strand
CTTCTGCCTCTGCGCGCTGCGCATCGTCGAGCGGGAAGATCGCACTGCGATATTGCGTGCCCACATCATTGCCTTGCCGGTTCAGCTGGGTCGGGTCATGCGTGCCGAGGAATACGTCGTAAATTTCGGGGAGCGAAATCACGGCGGGGTCATATGTGACGCGGATTCCCTCGGCATGGCCAGTGGTGCCGCTGCATACCTGCTTGTATGTCGGATTTTCGACCGAACCGCCAATATAGCCGCTTTCGACCTCGCTTACGCCGATCACGTCGCGGAACACTGCCTCGGTGCACCAGAAGCATCCGCCCGCAATAATCGCCTGTTCGCTGTTCGCCATGATCGTCGTCTCGCTTTTTCATTTCTGGGTATGGAACCCAGATAGGAAGCCAGTGTTCCCTTGTCATCGCCCCATTCGCGCCTAAAGTGCGCCACAACCCGACCAACTAATCCCCGGAGAGAGAATATGCGTTCGATTTTTGCTGCCACCGCCGCGGTTGCCGCGCTTGCCCTTGGTGCCCCGGCACTGGCGGATGGTCACGGTGACCATTCAAGCCTTGAATCGGTTCTGGCATCCGATATGCGCGATGGTGACCGTGCCCGCGACCAATATCGCAATCCTGCTGAAACGCTGGCTTTCTTCCAGATCGAGCCGACGATGACGGTTGCCGAATATGGCCCGGGCGGCGGTTGGTACACCCGCGTCCTCGCGCCCTATTTGATGCCCAAGGGCAAATATATCGCCTTCAACCAGGACAGCGATGGCCGCACCTATGCCAATCGTGCGCAGGAAGCGCGCTCCAAGGGCTGGACCGAGCGTTTCAAATCGGGCCTCGCCGAAGCGATGAGCGTCAAGGCTGGTGACGTCACAGCTTTCGAAACCGATGAAATGCCGGAGGGCGTTGAGGGCACTGTGGACCGTGTGGTCATCTTCCGCTCGATGCACGGCCTGAATATCGGCAACAGCGCTGATGACGTTCTGAAAGCTGCGCGCAAGATGCTCAAAGATGACGGAATGGTTGGTGTGGTCCAGCACCGCGCTCCCGATGGCGCGAGTTACGACGACTACGGAGCTCGCCAGCGCGGTTATATGCGCCAGCAAGACGTGGTTGCGATTTTCGAGGCGAACGGTTTCGAACTGGTCGCCGAAAGCGAAATCAATGCGAACCCGAAAGATCCGGCCAATTGGGAACG
>JAHDDJ010000094.1 GCA_020629385.1 Erythrobacter sp. | reverse complement strand
AGCGGGTTTTCGTTCTGGCTTGCCATTTACCGGGCAGGCCGTTTCACCAGCGATTGCTAGCCCTTTGGCTTGAGCAGGCTCTCCGGCCGCAATCTGCGCGCTTCGCCGAACAAGGAATAGGTCTTGTTCACATAGTTCGACACATCGACGATGCTGGTCAGATATTTCTCCAGCTCGGGTGTCTGTTCCTGTTCCACCAACCGTACATGGGCGGCAGGGTTCTCGGTTTCGAAGCTGACATAGAACCACGGATCGCCCCGCTTCAGGCGCAGGGGCTTGCTGGTATCGTACCATTCAAAGCCCCAGCTTAACGGACGCGGCCAGATATGTGTGGGATAACGCCCGCCCATTTGCACACCAGGGCGAGGCTCGGGGAAATAGTGCAAATGCGGTGCGGATTGGACAACGTAACACGGCTCGTCCGAGACAAAGACATATGGTGCCACGATCTGCAGGATGGGTCGCTCCGGATGGCGCCACTCATTTTGCGGGTGCAGGATCATCATGTTCGCGCGGCCGGTCGGGCGCATGGCGGATTTTTCACCGTCTTCGTCGATGAGCTGTAGCTGGCCGTTGGCTTGACGGGAGAATGCCAGATTAAGATCGATGGGACACGGGATGACAAAATGCCGCCGGTCGAAATCGATCGCCGCAGGGCACACTTGTACCGATTTGGAGGACGCTGGCTTGGGGTCTGCGCGAGAGAATGATTTCGGGGGAAGCCAGATGGATTCCGCCTGGGGAAAGCGAACGGTCCAGCCAACCGTTACTGTCCGTTTCTTGCCGCGCTCTTCAGCTTCGCGAGCGCCGGCATCATCGGCAAACTGGTCTTCCCAATTCATAGATTATCTCCAGCCAACAGGCCTCATTCCCACTCGATCGTTCCGGGCGGTTTGCTGGTATAGTCATATACCACGCGGTTGATACCCTGCACTTCGTTGACGATACGCGTCGCGACATTGGTCAGGAAGCCGGCGTCGAAGGGATAGACATCCGCAGTCATGCCGTCTGTGCTAGTCACGGCGCGCAGGCCGCAGACGCTGTCATAGGTGCGCGCATCGCCCATCACGCCGACGGTCTTGACCGGCAGCAGCACGGCAAAGGCCTGCCAGATTGCATCATACAATCCGGCATTGCGGATTTCTTCGAGATAGATCGCGTCCGCTTTGCGCAGAATATCGCAGCGTTCCTTGGTCACTTCGCCCGGGATGCGGATCGCAAGACCGGGGCCGGGGAACGGGTGGCGCCCGACAAACATATCGGGCAGGCCGAGCTCGCGGCCCAATTCGCGGACTTCATCCTTGAACAATTCGCGCAATGGCTCGACCAGCTTCATATTCATGCGCTCAGGCAAACCGCCGACATTGTGGTGGCTCTTGATCGTGACGCTTGGTCCGCCGGTGAAAGACACCGATTCAATCACATCGGGATAGAGCGTGCCCTGGGCGAGGAAATCCGCGCCGCCGATTTTGGCGGCCTCTGCCTCGAACACATTGATGAATTCGCCGCCGATGAATTTGCGTTTCTTCTCCGGGTCGGAGACGCCGTCCAGCCCCTTCATGAAACGGTCTTCGGCGTCCACCACAACCAGAGGAATGTTGTAATGGTCGCGGAACATGGTCTCGACCTGCTCGCGCTCGTTCAGGCGCAGCAGGCCATGGTCCACGAAGACGCAGGTGAGCTGGTCCCCGATGGCCTCGTGGATCAGGATCGCGGCGACCGATGAATCGACTCCGCCCGACAGGCCGCAAATGACTTTGCCGTCACCGACCTGTTGGCGGATTTCCGCAACTTTGGTGTCGCGATAGGCGGCCATGGTCCAGTCGCCCTTGAGCCCGCAGACATGGCGGACGAAATTGGCGAGTAGCTTTGCACCATCTGGCGTATGGACGACTTCAGGATGGAACTGTGTGCCGTAGAACTTGCGTTCCTCATCGGCGATTACGGCAAAGGGCGCACCGTCTGATGTGGCGACGATTTCAAAACCATCGGCAAACTGGGTGACCTTGTCGCCATGGCTCATCCACACCTGATGCCGTTCGCCGACTTTCCAGAGGCCGTCAAACAAGGCGCAGTCTTTGGTCACGGTCAGGAAGGCCCGGCCAAACTCGCCGCCATCACCGACCTCATGCCCGCGCCGCACTTCGCCGCCGAGCTGGTGGCTCATCACTTGCTGTCCGTAGCAAATGCCAAGAATTGGTACGCCAGCTTCGAACAGCAATTCTGGCGCGCGGGGCGAGCCCTCATCCGGTACACCCGCGGGCGATCCGGACAGGATTATGCCCTTGGGCTTCATCCGGTGGAATGCCTCTTCGGCCATGCTGAAGGGGGCGATTTCGGAATAGACCCCCGCTTCGCGCACACGGCGCGCAATCAGTTGGGTGACCTGGCTGCCGAAATCGACAATAAGAATGGAATCGGGGAGATGCTCTGGCTTCATGCGCGAAGGCGTTACGGCGCAGACACCGCGCTTGCAAGCTTGGCCGCGCAGTCCTGCACGAGGATATTGTTCTGGTGGCCACAGGCCGGCGAGCAAACGTCCGCCACAAGCCTTGAAAGCAAGAAAATTACGCGTGATGTAACCGATATTGCCGAAGCGGCGAATAGGCCGTCAGATGCCAACCACCAACCAAAGGAGATACCCCATGCGCATCCTGACAGAACGTACATTTGCCTTTATCTTTGCCGCATCGCTGAGCGGTTTGTTCCTCAGCCCGGCCATCGCCTGACGCCTTTGAGCATTCAGCAATTTAGTTGAGAAAAACGCAACAACTTTTAACGTTTTCTCATTTGTGTAAAATCAGACGCAACATTATTTACTGCTCATACCGACGGATTGGTCCTCCTCCTCTCCCATAACCATCCCTCGGTAGAAACGGGAAGAAGCTGCCCCAATCAGCTTACTCCCCGGCTCTCATCCCGCTGCCAGCGAGTGCAGCCACCGGATGAAAGCAAAGAGAGACGCGGTTCTTCTCCATGTCCCCCCTATTTTTGGAGGGAACCGCGTCCTCTCCCAATTTTGCCGATACCAAGCTTGCGGATCAGAGCTGAGCCATCAGCCTGTCTATATGTTCGCGCTGTGCCGCGTCGGCAAACTGGCGCACCTTGGCAATCTCCGCGCGCGCCTCGTTTTTGCGCCCATTGGCGGCAAGTGCGGCTGCATAGTGCCAGCGAAATTCCAGATTGCCGGGCATGGCGTCTTTGGCCTTGCCGATCCAACGCAAGGCCTCTGCCTTGTCGCCGCCCGCTTGCAGGAGCACCCAACCCACCGTGTCCATGACCGCCGGGTCATCGGGAGTGAGTGCGGCAGCGCGGCGGGCAAGAGCAAGGGCTTCTACGCCATTGCCGGTGTTCAGTTCGGCCAATGCGCCATTATTCAGAACCAGCACATTGCTATCCAGTCCTTCTTTGCGAAGCGCGGCATAAATGTCGCGTGCCTTAGCCCAGTTCCGGTCCCGGATTGCCTTGTCGGCAAGCGCCAGTCTTTTTCCGGCATCTTCGGGCGCGGCTTTTGCGCCCAGGCGCTTGGCATAGCTGTCTTCGCGGCCGGTTTGCTGCGCCAGTTTGGAGGCGAGTGCCAGCAATTGTCCGCTCGCAACAGCACGGCCTGCAGGTTTTTCGATCACTTGCCACGCCTTCTCCGCATCGCCTGTCGCGAGCAGAGCCTGCGCCATCACAGTTGCGCCATGCACATGCGCCGGATCGTCCCGGAGGAAAGGACGCAAGAATGCAATCGCTTGTTCGTGATTGCCGCGTAGATGGGCGATTTCGCCCTGCAGCAATTGCGCGGCAGGCACGCGCCGCAGGCTCGATTCAGCCTCTTGCATAATCGCATGCGCTTCATCCAGTTCGCCTTTTACAAAAGCGAGCTTGGCGGACAGAAACATAGCCATGGGGTGGTCCGGCGCGATTGATTGCGCCATCGCCAGCGTTTCGCTGGCCGCATCGAATTTGCCAAGATCGGCCTGAACTGCTCCCAGCGACAGATAGGGTCCGGGGGTTGACCGGTTCGCCGCGACAGCTGCCGCAAAATATTTCTCCGCCGCTTCGAAATCCTCGCCCAGCAAGGCGACTTTGCCTGCCAGCGTATTGGCGGTGAAGTCCTTGGCATCTGCGGCAACGGCCTGGGCGGCGAACCGCTTGGCCCGTTCGATCTCGCGGCGCGACAAAGCCATTTCGCCTCGTAGAGCAAGCAAACGCGCGTCTTCAGGATGCGCTGCCACAGCCTCGTCCGCTGCTGAATAGGCTTGCCCCTCTTCCCCAGACAGCAGAAGCGCGCCAATGCGGACCCATGCAGTATAGGGATCGCTCTGGTCCGCCTGCGCCGCCCATGACAGTGCATCGACACCTTTCTCCTGCGCCAGCAAAGCATGTGCCATCATCGCTGCCGGTTTGCCCGAACCGCGCATATCGGCAGGCAATGCCTCAAGTGCTGTTTGTGCACCCAGCGGATCGCCTAGCTGGAGCAAAACCTCCGCATATTGCAACCGCAAGTCGGAATTGTCCGGTTGTTCGCCGAGCAGCTTGGCGAGACTGATCCGCGCGGCCGCAAAATCATTGTTTTCCAGCGCCGCTTCAACCGCGGTCGCCGGATCGTCTTCGAGTAAGCCGCAAGATGCTGTGACGAGAGCCAGCGGGATGGCCAAAAGGGGCAGAAATCGTATCTGTTTCATGCGCGATGAAATAGCCCGATCTTCCTAAAGAACGGCTAACGTGGCTAGCGCTGCATTTACCAAAGAGAAGGGCCGCCGCAGCGTGTGCTGCAACGGCCCTTAATTCTATTGCCCTCTTGCCGGATCAGGCAGCCAGCGCTGCCTTGCGGCGGCGACCGGCCCACAGACCCATCAGCGCGAGACCGAACAGTGCCAGACCACCCGGTGCAGGAACCGGAGTTCCCGGCTTGCGCGTCAGGTCGAAATTGATGTCCCAGTGCGGGATCTGGTGACCATGCGGGTTGAGGATGTTCAGCCATGCCGAACCTCCGAAATCGCCGGTTTTGTCATTGGCGCCAGCGCCAATCTGCAAGGTGGTATCGCCGGCCAGTGGATCGCTTGGCTTCAGAGTGAAAGTGCGGCCATCAATGGTGATAGTGCCGGAAGCGCCCGAATAGAAGTCCATCGTGGCAGGGTTGTATGCGCCGCCGCCGGCTTTGTAATCCTGATTGGCATTCAGGGCGTCCTGGAAGCCGGAGAACAACAGGTCGAGGGTCGCTACGCTTCCCGCGCTGTTGATGGCGGTACCAGTGAATGTCGCTGTACCGGTGTTGGTATCCTGCGAAAAGGTGGTGCCATCCTGGAACGAGTAGTACCGTTCACAGCCGCTGTTCGAGCTGTTCGTCCACAGACCGTGCGAGCAATTACCTGTCGTCGCATCGCTCACCATGTAATCGATTGTCGATGCCGCAGCTGTCGTGGTCATCGCGCCGAAGCTGGCGGTCGAAAATGCAACGGCAGTCAGTGCCATTTTCATTGTCTGGGTGGTCATAACGTCTATCCCTGTTCAATTTTTTCTGGAGCGCCAGGACCAGAATTGGCGCTCCAAAACTCACATGGGACAGTTAAAGCATTTCTGATGCCAGTTTTTGCAAAGCCAGTATTTCTGCGGTTTTGAAAGGTTAACTGAGGGAAGGTTTTGCCTGCTCTGTCAGGAATTCCGACACCATTTTGTCACGACCTGTAACTTAATCCGGCAAACCCAAACGCTCTGCCTGATCGCGCAATTCGGTCTTCAATAGCTTGCCGATATGACTGCGGGGCATTTCGGAAATAACATGCAGCTGCGCGAGACGCTGGGTTTTACCAAGCCGCGCATTGACCGCCGCAAGCACCGTCTCGGCTTCAGCTCTGCCTTTTTCCAGTGTGACAAACCCAACCGGGGTTTCGCCCCATCGCTTGCTCGGCACGCCGATCACGGCTGCTTCGAGCACGCCGTCTTCTTTTTGCAACTCGGCCTCCAGATCGACCGGGTAGATGTTGAACCCGCCGGAGATGATCATGTCCTTCGCGCGTCCAACCAGTTCGACAAAACCGTCCTCGTCAACACGGCCGATGTCACCCATCCGCATCCATAGATCGCCGGTCTCCGGGTTCTTCCACATGGCGTCCGACGTGGCTTTGTCGCGATTTTTGTAGCCTGCCATCATCGCCGGAGAGATGCCCACCAGATTGCCCGATGTGCCGGGCGGCACTTCGCGATCATGATCGTCAAGGACTTTCATTTCCGAACCTGGCGCGGGGCGACCGACCGTGTGCAGCTTGTCCGGATGCTCGTGCGCATATAGCAGGCAGACCACTCCGCCTTCGGTCATCGAGTATATCTCGATAAGTCCGCCTGGCATCCGCTTCAGGACTTCGGCCTTGAGCTCAGACGAAAAGGGCGCGGACGTGCAATATTTTATCGCGAGAGATGACAGATCGAAATCATCAAAGCACGGCTCGTCCATCAATCGCTGATATTGCACCGGCACGAGCATGGTCACGGTGATCCGGTGCTGCTGAGCCAGTTCGAGCCAGCGCGTGGTGGAGAACTTGCCCATAATGGTCACCGTGCCGCCTGCCAGCAAAGCGGAAAGAAAAGCGACCATCGTGGTGTTGGAATAGAGCGGTGTCGACGTAAGCGAACGCACTTCCAGACCGGCGCCCAGATAAGAGGCAGCCGTTGCTGCAAATTGCCGCCAACGCATGGTGTGCGAATGGACGATCCCTTTGGGAATGCCGGTCGTGCCACTGGAATAGATGATATTGAACGGCTCTGTTCCGGTTGGAACGAACGGAGAGGCTGTGTCACCCTCCGGCGCCATCCATCTGTCCAGTTCTTCATCCAGAATGATCCGGTCGAGGCCAGCCATGAAGCCATCGCCCAGCTCGGTCAGCTTTGCACGATCGATAAACAGATGCCGTGCGCCGGAGTCTTTCGCCATGCCTTCCAGCTGTTCGGGGCTGGCACTGGTCGTCAGCGGCGCGGCAACGCCGCCTGCAAGAACCGCTGCCAGAAACACCAGCGCATAATTGACCGTCGAGGTCCCCAAAATCGCAACCGACTGGCCCTGCTGCAATCCGGTTTGCTGGAGACGTGCTGCAATACGCTCTGCACGGGCAACCAAAGCGCGCCAGTCCAGCTCGACATGCTCATCGCGGATCGCAGGGTGGTAAGGCTGTAACTCTGCCCATTGGTGCAGAATATGGCGATAGGTACCAAAGGGTGCGGAGAGCGCTTCGAGCATGGCGTTGTCAGTCATGATGCGACCCTAGCCACACGCCACCGCCAATCAACATTCAATGACGTTGACCGCCAACCCGCCCTGGCTCGTTTCCTTATATTTGGTGCTCATATCGAGCCCGGTCTGGCGCATGG
>JAHDDJ010000093.1:4109-7383 GCA_020629385.1 Erythrobacter sp. | reverse complement strand
CACGCGCCGTCTTTCATCAGATCGAAACGGCCCTTGTCGTAAAAGCCAATGGTTTGCTGTGTGGCAGGACAATGAAGTGACACGATGTCCGAGGCAGCGATCAAGTCGTCCTCATGCTCGTAGAATTCTGCGCCCAGCATCGTTTCTACGGCAAGCGGCAGACGGTGGCGGTTGTGATAGGCGATCTTCAGGCCGAATGCCCGCGCGCGATGCGCCACCGCTTGGCCGATACGGCCCATGCCGATAATGCCGAGCGTTTTACCGCCCAGCTGTCTGCCAAGCAGGCCGGACGGAGCCCAACCGGTCCATTCACCGCGGCGCACTAGCGCAACGCCTTCACGGACACGGCGGGGTACACCAATGATGAGTTCCATGGTCAGATCGGCAGTATCGTCGGTAAATACGCCCGGCGTATTGGTGACGATAATGCCGTTATCCTTGGCGGCTTTCAGGTCGATATGGTCGGTCCCCGCGCCGAAACTGGCAATCATGCCAAGGCGCTTGCCAGCGGCTGCAATCACATCAGCATCGATCCGGTCGGTAACGGTGGGGACCAGCACATCGCAATCCTGCACAGCCTCGATCAACTGATCCTTGCTCAGCGGGGTATCGGCGGTATTCAGCGTTGTGTCGTACAATTCGCTCATGCGCTCTTCGACCGATGGCATAAGGTGCCGTGTCACGATGACTTTGGGAGTGCCTTCGATCCGGCGTTGTGTCTTGGATGTGTCTGATACCATGCCGAAGGCGCTAGGACGCGGAGGGATGCAGCGTCAAGCGGCAAGGCATTTTCCTGCGAGATCACGCTTGAAGCTTGCAGGGTTTGGGCGGTACAAAGATGCCATGCTGATCCGGATTCTCTCACTTTGTGTGCTGCTTGGCGGCGTGCTGCACATGCCGCTTTCGGCACAAACCCGCGAAACGCCTTATTGGGCTACGATCAAGACCGATGAACTCAATATGCGTGTCGGCCCCAGTCGCGAGTTTCCCATCGATTGGGTGTACAAGCGCAAGGGATTGCCGATCAAAGTCATTCGTGTGACCGATGGCTGGCGTTTAATCGAGGATATGGACGGGACGCAGGGCTGGGTTTCGCAGAGCCTGCTCAGTCCACGCCGCAGTGCGCTTGTGGTTGGGGAAGGGCTGTTGGCCATGCGCGATGCTCCGGCCAGTAATGCCAAGCTGAAATGGAACTTGCAGGCTGGTGTCGTCGGATATCTGGGTAATTGCGAAGCGGGCTGGTGCGAAATGGATGTGCGCGGCCACACCGGATGGGTCGATCAAAGCCGCTTATGGGGTGCCGGAGAACCCTGATTGAGCCGTAAATCCTGCAACAAAAAAGGGCGACCACCCGGCCGCCCTTCGTAATGTTCTCGTTTGAACGAGTTTAGACCAGTTCGACCGCAATCGCTGTAGCTTCACCGCCGCCGATACACAGGCTGGCTACGCCGCGCTTCTTGCCTTGTTCTTTCAGGGCGTTCAGCAGCGTAACAATAATCCGCGTCCCGCTCGCGCCTATAGGGTGGCCTAGAGCGGTGCCGCCGCCATTTACGTTGATCTTGTCATGCGGGATGCCGATGTCGCGCATTGCAAACATGGCGACGCAAGCGAATGCCTCGTTCACTTCCCACAGATCAACGTCCTCGGTGGACCAGCCTGCATTTTCGAGAACTTTCTGGATCGCACCTACCGGAGCGACCGTAAATTCCGAAGGCTCCTGCGCGTGGGCTGCGGTGGCGATGATTTTGGCAACGGGCGTCTGGCCGTTTTCATTGGCTATGCTTTCACGGGTCAGAACAACAGCGGCCGCACCGTCCGAGATAGAGCTGGATGTGGCCGCAGTAATGGTTCCGTCTTTCGCAAATGCAGGGCGCAATGTCGGAATTTTCTCGGGGCGACCACGACCGGGCGCTTCGTCAGTATCGACTGTGTGCTCGCCCTTGCGTGTCGTGACCGTTACCGGGACGACTTCTCCGGCAAAGGCACCGCTTTCGATGGCTGCATTGGCACGCCGGAGGGATTCGATAGAATAGTCGTCCATTTCCTCGCGGGTGAGCTGGTATTCGTTCGCGGTATCCTGCGCGAATGTACCCATTGCGCGGCCCGCTTCGTATGCGTCTTCGAGGCCGTCGAGGAACATATGGTCGTAAGTGGTGTCATGACCGATACGTGCGCCCGAACGGTGCTTCTTCAGCAGATAGGGCGCGTTGGTCATGCTCTCCATACCGCCTGCAATAACTGTATCGACGGAACCTGAAGCCAAAGCTTCTGCGCCCATGATCACAGTCTGCATCCCCGATCCGCAGACCTTGTTGACCGTTGTGGCTTGCGCGGATTTTGGCAGGCCTGCCTTGATCGCCGCCTGACGGGCAGGGGCCTGCCCTAGGCCAGCTGGCAAGACGCAGCCCATATAGACGCGGTCCACCTTGTCCCCTGAAACTCCAGCGCGTTCGACCGCCGCCTTCACCGCCGTCGCGCCAAGATCAGTCGCGGACACATCGGCAAGGGCTCCTTGCATACTACCCATCGGTGTGCGTGCGTAAGACAGGATAACGACGGGATCATTTGCGGAAAACTGGGCCATTGGAAGCCTTTCAATTGGGTGTTGATCTGGCAAAGCAGGTAATGTTGCACTGCCGCAAAAGCAATCATCCATAAGTATGCATGGCGGAATCTCCTTGTCATTCGGCCCGCTCTGGTCAACAGTCAGTGGCAAATAGATACCAATCTGGAGAGAGAACATGGCCGCAGATCGCAAAGACGAAATGGAAGCAATCCTGAAGGCGCAGCGCGATGCGTTTACCGCAGCCCGTCCTGAAGGGCTTGATGTGCGCAAGGATCGGATCAACCGGGCCATCGCCATTCTGGTCGATCACGGCGAAGAGCTGTGCGAGGCGATGAACGAGGATTTCGGCAATCGCAGCCGCGATATGAGCATGATGACCGATATCGTGGGCAGCGTAAATTTCGGCAAATACTGCCTCAAGCACATGAACAAGTGGTCCAAGCCGGAAAAACGCAAGGTGCAGTTCCCGCTGGGTTTGCTCGGTGCGAAAGCGGAAGTGCGCTTCGAACCCAAAGGCGTCATCGGCATTTTGAGCCCGTGGAATTTCCCGGTCCAGTTGTCGTTCAATCCGCTGATGCAAATACTTGCGGCGGGTAACCGCGCGATGATCAAGCCATCCGAATTTACCGAAAAGACGTCCGAGCTGATGGCTGAGTTGATCGGGAAATATTTCTCGCCGGAAGAAGTCGCTGTCATCACCGGCAGCCC
>JAHDDJ010000093.1:0-4009 GCA_020629385.1 Erythrobacter sp. | reverse complement strand
AGTTGATCGGGAAATATTTCTCGCCGGAAGAAGTCGCTGTCATCACCGGCAGCCCCGAAGTGGCGCAGGCGTTCTCTTCGCTCCAGTTTGACCACCTCGTATTCACCGGGTCGACCGCGACTGGCCGCCGGGTGATGGAAGCAGCGGGACGTAACCTTGTGCCGGTAACTCTGGAGCTTGGTGGCAAATCTCCCGTGGTTCTGGGACGCAGTGCAGATCTTGAGAAAGCTGGCGAGCGTATTGCCATGGGCAAAATGATGAACGCAGGTCAGATTTGCCTTGCACCGGATTACATGGTGGTTCCGGAAGAGAAGGAAGAAGCCGCGGTGGCCGCTGTCGAGCTGGGTGTGCACAAGCAATACCCGACATTGCTCGATAATGATGACTATGCGTCGGTTGTTACAGACCGTCATTATGATCGTTTGCAGGGCCTTGTCGCTGATGCGAAAGAGAAAGGCGCAACCGTCAAGGAAGTAAATCCGGGTGACGAAGATTTCGGTAGCACAAACAGCCGGAAAATGCCGCTTACGATCCTGCAAAACGTGAATGACGACATGCTGGCTATGCAGGAGGAGATTTTCGGACCGGTCTTGCCGGTAAAGACGTACAAGTCGGTCGATGAGGCGGTCGACTACGTGAATGCCAATGACCGGCCGCTGGGCCTCTATTACTTCGGGGAGGATGCTGGCGAACGTGAAAAAGTTCTTACAAAAACAATTTCCGGCGGCGTCACCGTCAACGACGTGATCTTCCATGTCGCTATGGATGATTTGCCATTCGGCGGTGTCGGTCCATCAGGAATCGGATCGTATCATGGCCCGGAAGGATTCAAGGAATTCAGCCATGCGCGATCGGTATATAGCCAACCCAAGATCGACGTATCCAAACTGGCAGGTTTCAAGCCGCCTTACGGAAGCGCGACCAAGAAGGCGATTTCCACCCAATTGAAAAAATGAACCGCCTGGCGCTTCTTGCAGCCTTCCTGCTGGGTAGTTGCCAATATCAGCTGCCCGCTCTGGATCAGAGCAGCGCCAACAGAACGCTGAGCACAAGCGAATGGCGTTCGGTAACCGCTGAAACGGGCTCCATATCGGATGTTCCCGGGCTAGAGCAGCTGGCCAGGGATTTTCCGGAAAGCGGTTCGGTGCGGCTGCGCCTGTTGCGGGCCCAATTTGCAGCCGACGACACCGCAGGCGTTGTGCGGAGTGCTGTGTGGCTCGCCGAACGTGGTTATGCGTTCAATGAGGGCGCTCGTGCGCAGATCGTCGGTTTGGCCGGAGAAACTGCCATTGCGGACAAGCTGGCAGTTCTGTTTGCGCGCAATGCCTCTGCAAAATCCGCCAGCAAAGCTGTAGCGACGGTTCCGGCTTCCGCCAGACTGGTCGAAGATCTTGCCATCAACCCCGATACCGGCGGGATGATTGTCTCGGCCGTTGTTTCGCGCAGCCTTCATTTCCAAATGCCGGGCGGTGAATGGAACAGACTGCCAGTTGCCAAAGCCGGCAATCTGAGCGGCATTGCCTTAAGCGCCGAGAATCGCTCGGTCATCGTCGCATCGGGTAACCTTGGTATGGTTCCGGATGGCGAGACAATGTTCAGCGGTCTTGTCGAGATACGCCAGTCTGCGCCGCTCGCCCCGGAATATTTTCCGGCACCTGATGGCGTGAATCTGTCAGACATAGTGCGCGCAGCCGATGGCACCGTGTTTGCCAGCGATCCTGTGGGTGGCGGCATCTATCGCAAGACAAGCGGTGCAATCGGCACGCTGATTGCTCCGGGCACGCTGCGATCTCCGCAAGGTTTTGCGATCAGCCCGGACAACAAGCGGCTGTATGTAAGCGACTACCGCTACGGGATTGCTGTGATCGAGCCCGCGACTGGATCAGTTGCAAGGTTAGCGGCTACCAAGCCGCTTTTGCTCGACGGCATCGACGGGCTGTGGCTCGACGGCAACCGGTTGATCGGAATGCAGAACGGATCAAATCCGAAACGCATTGTCGCAATCAGCCTGTCTTCCGACGGCAAATTTGCGACCGGAATGGAGGTTCTGGAGCAGGCACATCCCGACTGGACTGAACCACTTGGTGGAACAGTGTATAATGGCGCGCTATATTACGTGGCGACGGGTCAATGGGATCGTTTCGAAGAGGGCGGCGCGGTGAAGGAAGGTGCCGAACTTGCGCCCACCCAGCTGCGCAAACTCCCGCTTAGGTAAAATTGCTGAGCAAAACGCACGGGTTTTCGCCAATTTTGCAAGCTTCAAACCCTTGCACCATGGGTTCCAGAGGACTAGGGCGCGCCTAACCTTTTGTAGCTATCCGAGTCATACCCTTGGTCGACCTTAGCCAATATCTGCCGATCCTGATTTTTCTCTTCATCGCGCTCGGCCTGTCTGCGTTGTTTGTATTCCTGCCGATGGGGGTGTCGCGCCTGACAGGTGCGCACAACCCGGACGACGAGAAGCTGAGCGAGTATGAGTGCGGTTTCCCGGCATTCGAAGACCCGCGTAGTCCGTTCGACATCCGGTTCTATCTGGTGGCGATCAGCTTCATCATTTTCGATCTGGAGGCGGCGTTTCTGTTTCCATGGGCAGTCAGTCTGGAACAGACCGGATGGCAGGGCTGGTTCGGCATGATGATCTTCCTTGGCATTCTCGCCATTGGCCTCGCCTATGAATGGAAGAAGGGAGCTTTGGACTGGGAATGAGTACTTTGATCACCCCCAACAACCAGATGCCTCTTGAAGGCTTGCCAACTGCACAGGGCGGCGAAATCCGCCAGCCCGACGCGGATTACTTCCACGCGCTTCAGACAGAGGTGAATGATAAGGGCTTCCTCGTCACTAGCACCGAAGATCTGTTCAACTGGGCCCGCACCGGTTCGCTGTGGTGGATGACTTTCGGCCTTGCTTGCTGCGCGGTCGAGATGATCCATGTGAACATGCCGCGTTATGATATGGAGCGCTTCGGCGTGACCCCGCGAGCTTCGCCGCGCCAGTCGGACGTGATGATCGTCGCCGGTACGCTATGCAACAAGATGGCGCCTGCATTGCGCAAGGTCTATGACCAGATGTCCGATCCGAAATATGTCATTTCGATGGGCAGCTGCGCCAATGGCGGCGGCTATTATCACTACAGCTACAGCGTTGTGCGCGGATGTGACCGGATTGTGCCGGTCGATATCTATATTCCCGGTTGCCCTCCAACAGCAGAAGCACTGCTTTACGGCGTGATGCAACTGCAGCGGAAAATCCGCCGCGAAGGGACGATAGAGCGCTGATATGGCTATTCTCCACTCCGCCCCGAAATATGCCGGTAATGACGGTGTTGAAGCTGCGCTGTCGGCTGCGATGGGCGCGCATCTTGTCAGCAGCGAAGAGCAGCATGGCGAACTGATCTTCACGGTCAAGCGCGAGGGCATCGAGGATGTCCTGCGCGCGCTGAGGGACGATCATCAGTACCAGCAGTTGATGGAAATCGCTGGTGTCGACTATCCGGAGCGTGATGAGCGTTTTGAAGTGGTCTATATGCTGCTGTCGGTCACCAAGAACCACCGCGTGATGGTCAAGCTGTCGACTGACGAGAAGACTGCCGTCCCAACCGTGACAACACTTTGGCCAAATGCAGGTTGGCTCGAGCGCGAAGTGTTTGACCTCTATGGTGTGCTGTTTGACGGCAATACCGATCTGCGCCGTATTCTGACCGATTACGGTTTCGAGGGGCATCCTTTCCGCAAGGACTTCCCGCTGACCGGCTACACCGAACTGCGCTATTCCGAAGAGGACAAGCGCGTGGTGTATGAACCGGTCGAGCTTGCGCAGGACTTGCGGCAGTTCGACTTTACCAGCCCGTGGGAAGGCGCGGATTACGTGCTGCCCGGCGATGAAAAGGCCGATACGCCGGACGTCAACAAGCCCAAAGTGACGGAGAAGCCCGCTGACACCGGCGCTGGCAAGAAGGCCGAGGCAAAGTCTGACAAGAAAGTCAGCCCCAAAGGGCCCGCCAAGAAGA
>JAHDDJ010000092.1 GCA_020629385.1 Erythrobacter sp. | reverse complement strand
CGATCAGCAGCGCGAGATCTTTCGTCATCTGGCCGTTCTCGACGGTCTCGATGCAGACGCGTTCCAGCGTTTCGGCGAATTTCACGACTTCAGGCGTATCGTCGAATTTGCCGCGATACATCAGGCCGCGGGTCCAGGCGAAGATCGAGGCAATCGGATTGGTCGAAGTCGCCTTGCCTTCCTGGTGCTGGCGATAGTGGCGGGTCACGGTGCCATGCGCGGCTTCCGCTTCGACGCAATCGCCCGACGGGGTCATGAGAACCGAAGTCATCAGACCGAGCGAGCCGAAGCCCTGCGCCACGGTGTCGGACTGCACGTCGCCGTCATAGTTCTTACAGGCCCAGACGAACTTGCCGTTCCACTTCATCGCAGCGGCAACCATGTCGTCGATCAGGCGGTGTTCGTAATGGATTCCGGCCTTTTCGAACTTGTCCTTGAATTCGTTCTGGAAGACTTCCTCGAACAGGTCCTTGAAGCGGCCATCATATTTTTTGAGGATGGTGTTCTTGGTTGAAAGATAAACCGGCCAGCCGCGATCCAGACCATAATTCATAGAAGCACGGGCAAAATCGCGGATCGAATCGTCGAGGTTGTACATCGCCATGGCGACGCCCGAGCTTTCAAACTCGAACACTTCCAGATCGATATTCTTTCCGTCCGCACCTTCGAAGACGAGGCGCAGCTTGCCGGCACCCGGGATAAGCGTATCGGTTGCCCGGTACTGGTCACCGAATGCGTGACGGCCAACCACGATGGGGTCGGTCCAGCCCGGAACCAGACGCGGGACATTGTCGATCACGATCGGCTCACGGAAAACCACACCGCCAAGGATGTTGCGGATCGTACCGTTGGGCGAACGCCACATTTTCTTGAGACCGAATTCCTCAACGCGTGCTTCGTCAGGGGTAATGGTCGCGCATTTTACACCGACACCATGTTCCTTGATCGCATTGGCTGCGTCGATCGTGATCTGGTCGTCCGTCTCGTCGCGTTTTTCGATAGAGAGGTCGTAATACTTCAGATCAATGTCGAGATAAGGCAGGATCAAACGCTCACGGATCCACTGCCAGATGATTTTGGTCATTTCATCGCCATCGAGTTCGACGACGGGGTTCTTCACGGTGATTTTCGCCATGGGTTTCCTGTTACCTTTTTCGAGAGTTGGCCGCGCCATAGCAGAGGTAGGGAGAGAGGCAAGGTAGAGGAAGGTCGATACGCAAAAGGCGCCGCATTTGCGACGCCTTTTGAGAAGATGGTGGGCGTAGAGAGAGTTGAACTCCCGACCCCTGCAATGTCAATACAGTGCTCTACCACTGAGCTATACGCCCGCACCATCTTGTGGCTGCTGCAACAGCAGGAGCGCCCTCTAGCCGCAGCGGTGAAGCTGCGCAAGAGGGGGTTTCCGATAAATTCGTGCTACAGGCTCGCTTGCGCCTGATCTTCGAAGATGCGTTCAACTTCCAGCACCAGATCACGCAGATGGAAGGGCTTTGACAGCACTTTCGCGGTTGGCTGTTCACGACTTGCCTTAAGCGTAACCGCCGCAAATCCCGTGATAAACATGACTTTAGTGCCCGGGCTTACTTCATTGCAACGCTGCGCGAGTTCGATCCCGTCCATTTCCGGCATCACAATGTCAGACAGAAGAAGATCGAAATGCTCTTTTTCAAGCAGCGGCAGTGCCTCGGTCCCGCGATCGACCGACGCAACTTCATATCCGTTCTTTTCGAGTGCGCGGGATAGATATCCTCGCATGGCAGTGTCGTCCTCGGCCAAGAGGATTCGCAGGGCTGGTGATTCCGTCATGAGAAGCGCTTTAGCGCGAGTGCCTTAAGAAATCTTTCGCTTTGTAACATTTGCCCTGCTTTGACACATTAAGCTTGAGCGTTCAGCACATGTGTAATGGTTGAAGCTTCCGCAATTGATGGCGATTCGCCCGAAGGAACGTTGGTTCAGGGGGGCGTGATCCCCGGCACACGCAAACCAGCATTTACACTGCTGATGCGTGAGGATCTGCCGATTCCGGTGGTTCTGGCGACTCCGCATTCCGGGCGAACATACCCCGCTGTTGTGCGATCAGCGATGCGTGATCCGGAATATTCGAGCATCCGTCTGGAAGATCGCTTCGTCGATCTGGTCGCACAGCGAGTTGCAAATGACACGGGTGCAAGCTTGCTGGTCGCGAATGCGCCGCGAGCGATGCTCGACCTCAATCGTTCACCGGAAGATGTCGATTGGAGCATGATCCACGACGCCAACCAACCCGACACAGTGCGTCATTCCGCGGCCAACCGCCGCGCAAGGAGCGGGTTGGGCCTGATTCCGCGGCGCCTGTCGGGCCTTGGCGAGATTTGGAACAAGCCTTTGAGCCATGCAGAATTGCAGGCCCGGATTCGCCAGATACACACGCCTTATCATACCGCTTTGGCGGAAACGCTGCAGATGGTGCGCGACCGATGGGGTGCAGCGCTGCTCGTCGATGTTCATTCCATGCCGCCGCTGAAACGCAGCAGGCACGACGACGTACCAGCACATTTTGTACTCGGTGACCGGTTTGGCGCTTCGGCCAATGACCGGATAGTTGCCAGTGCGATCCGCTATTTCGCGGATGTTGGGGCGGGGGTGGCCCATAACCGGCCCTATGCAGGCGGATATGTGCTGGATCGGCATTCTGCCCGCGTTCAGGGCATTCATGCTATTCAACTGGAGATATGCCGGTCACGCTATCTCGATGCCGATCTGACCGAAACGACGCCCGAGTTAGCCGGATTGGCGCGACTGGTGGCAGGTTTGGTGCGGGAACTTGGCGAAGAAGTTGCCCGTCTCGGCCGCGCAAGCAGGTTGCCTCAAGCAGCAGAATAGACAATCCGTTGTCGCCCAAGAAAAAAGCCACCCCGTGCATGCACGAGGTGGCCAAGGTTCAGGGAGGTTGCACGCCTTTGCGTGCACGTCCGGTCCACAATGAGGGGGAATGGCCCGGACACCTCTAATTTGGAGATTATGCCGGAGCGTTCAACCCCGGCATGTCGCGAATATTCGTCAGCTCGTCGCAGCTGCCGGGGCCGTGCCCTGCTGCACCTGACGGGCAAAGATTGCGCGCATCAGATCAAGCGACATAATGTGCGAGTAGATCAGTGCGAGCATGCCGCTCTTGTTCCATTCACGCAGAACATCACCGCGGACTTCTTGCAGCTTCTCCTGATTGACCATCTGGAAACCGCGATAAACGAAAGGCTTTTCAGGGTCTTCCTGGCGGGAAATGGCGATTTCGCCGTCCATCAGCAATTCGTGCTTCTGCAATTCTTCGATGAATACCTTTGTCCGCTGACCGGCACCTTCGAAATGCTCGCAGAATTGAAGGATGTTCTGGGTGGTTTGAGAAGGCTGGCCTTCCTTGTCGAACAGAGCTTCACCGTCTTTGAAATCACCTACAGAGCCGGCGGTAGGGTCGAAGCACAGCGAAAGATCTTCACCGTCCTGTGTCAGCTTGGCAAGCATGAAGGGATAGCGGCGAATATAGGCAGGCAGGTAGACAGGATCTTCGATCTTGCCTTCGTCATTCACAAAAGTGTTCACGCCTTCGTTGAGACCCATCAGTGCCAGAGGAAGCGGATTTTCGCCGGACGAGAAGATGATCGGGAAATCGCGCTGGACCTGCACGAATTCATCGACGGTCACCGGAATTGCGTGCTGCCCCTTGAGCCATTCTGCCGATTCTAGCGGCTTGGTGTTCCAGCCTGCGTGATCGCGGCTGTTGAGTGGCATGAGGTCTTTGTAGAACAGGGGCAGTTGTGGCTGCGGCGCGGTGGCCATGGATTGTCTCCAGTCGATCAGAATTGTGTTTCAAGAATTTCGGTACGGAGGATGCCCGGCCATCGCTGGATTGAACTCCCCTCGCGTGAAAGGCGCGCTTTACGGGCAGATTGCCCCTTACGCAAGGGCGCTGCGGACCAGCCCATCAGTGACTATCTGAATCAGCGACAATCGGTGGAATCAACTTTCCCGGATTGAACAGGTCAAGCGGGTCGAGCGCCGCTTTGACGCTTCGCAAAATATGCAGCGATGCAGGATCGCCAAGCCTGCCCAATTCTGCGAGTTTCATCTGGCCTATACCGTGTTCCGCGCTGATAGATCCGCCCCACTGCGTGACAAGATCGTGCACGAACATACTGATTTGTTTGCCTTCTGACTCTTCCCACTCGCCCGGCACGGCTTGTTTGGGAGCCAGCACGTGAAAGTGGACATTCCCATCGCCGAGATGCCCGAAGGCCAATGCGATCGTCGCCGGGAAACGGCTTTCAACAGCAGGGATTGCAGCATCGACAAATTGCGCCATGGTCTCCACCGGGACGGAGATGTCATGCTGCATGGCGGGCCCGATGGCGCGTTCTGCCGGTGAAATCGAATCGCGCAATTGCCAGAAATAGTCGGCCTGGGCTTCGTTGGCCGACATGGTTGCGTCTTCGATCAGCCCTCGATCCAGTGCCTCTGCGAGCAATCCTTCGGCTATTTCTGGCAGGCGGTCAGCGTTTCCTTCCCCTGCGACCAATTCGATCAGAGCGTACCAATTATGGTCCTGCTGCAGAGGGTTACGCGCATCTGGAAGATAATCGAGAACCGCTTTGAGGCAGTGGTTCGGGATTATTTCGAACCCTTCCAGTGCGTCTGCATGTTGCGCATCGCACAGAAGCAGAAGCGCACGGGCGTCGAGTACCGAATTCATCCCGGCCCAGATGACGATGCGTCCACCGATAGGCTCGACCAGCTTCAACGTTGCCCCCGTAACAATGCCCATCGTACCTTCCGATCCGATCAGGACCTGTTTCAGGTCGAAACCACGATTGTCTTTCTTCAAAGGCGTAAGCGAGTCGAATATTTGCCCGTCCGGCAAAACCGCCTCGATACCAGCGACTTGCGCGCGCATCGTGCCATGCCGCAGAACTTGGGTTCCGCCCGCATTGGTGGAAATCAGCCCGCCGATTGTCGCAGACCCTTTCCCGCCCAGTGTCAGAGGAAAGCGCAAGCCTTCTGCCTCTGCCGCATCATGCAAATTCTGCAGGATCAGTCCGGCATCACATGTGATTGTTTTGTTCTCGCGGCTAAATACTCTGACCCTATCCATCCGGCGCAGCGAGAGGATGATGGCGTTGCCGCTCGAATCAGGCGTCGCTCCGCCCGACATTCCGCTGTTGCCGCCTTGAGGAACAATAGAGATTCGGTGCTCGCCGCATAACCTCACCAAATCAGCGACCTCCTCGGTCGATGCTGGCGAGGCCAAGCCAATCGCCGACCCGGTATAACGGCCACGCCAATCGGTTAGCCACGGGGTGACCAGATCGGAATCGCTGGTGAAACCCTTTGGGCCAAGCAATGTCTGCACTTCGGTTATGAAAATGGACCTGTCCGTCATGTGCTGACCTATGCCACAGTCAAGGACGGCAAGGCTAGTGTACTGCCTCTAGCTCTTGCATTCTCGGGCCAGGCAATTAAGCCGTCATTCAAGCTTTATGGCTAATAGGGGCATCCGAAGACGATTGTCGGCATATGTCTGGCGGCAATCCGGGGAGTTTGACAGCTACACTCATGCCGAATTTTGCAACCCTCATCGCGCCAATGGCGCTGCTTGTGCCGTTTATGGCGCCGCAGGATGATGCTGCAAAACTGACCCCTGTACCGCCAACCGAGGATACCGAATTTTCGCACGAATGGCTGATGATGGAAGGGCTCAATGCCGTTCCGGTCCAACAACAGATCCGGATCGAGCGGCGTGTGGTCATCCGGATTTCGCCCTATCGACCGTCACGCCGGAATATGGCCGCTGATGCCCCTGTGCGCGCTCCGCAAAAACTGGAAGAGCGCAAAATCGGCAAATGCCTGAAGGTTGACAAAATTGGGACTGTCCGCCCGACACGGGACAACAGGTTGTTGTTTTATATGCGCGATCAGCGATTGATTGCCGCGAACCTTGAAAAAGCTTGTTCTGCAAGGGATTATTATCAAGGCTTTTACATGGAGCCGAGCAAAGACGGGAAGTTGTGCATCGAGCGCGACAAGCTCCAATCGCGCACTGGCGTGAAATGCGAATTGAAACGTATCCGTCAGTTGGTGCCGGAAACGACCTGATCACGCCGATGACTGTGTGCGATTAGCCACACCGGAAACCTGCAAAATCTTGACTTTTTCCCCTTGCGACCGCAAAGGCCGCGACGGTTTTTCGCTACGTATTCCATTAGCGAGAAGCACTATCAAATAACGGGCCAAGAGCCCCTCTATCCGGATAATCTATGTCTTTTGCCGATCTCGGCCTCTCCGATGAATTATTAGAAGCCGTTGCGGAAGCCGGCTACACCGAACCCACGCCGATCCAGGCGCAGGCTATTCCTGCTGTCCTGATGATGAAGGACCTGATCGGGATTGCCCAGACAGGTACCGGCAAAACTGCAAGCTTTGTATTGCCAATGATCGATGTGATGGCCGCTGGCCGTCGCCGCGCGTTGATGCCGCGCTCGCTCATTCTGGAGCCGACGCGCGAACTGGCTGCACAAGTTGCCGAGAATTTCGAGAAATATGGCAAGAACCACGATCTGAAAATGGCGCTGCTTATCGGCGGCGTGCAGATGGGTGACCAGCTGAAAGCGCTGAACGAGGGTGTCGATGTTCTGATTGCCACGCCGGGCCGCCTGATGGACCTGTTCGAGCGCGGCAAAATCATGCTCAATGGCTGCGAATTGCTAGTCATCGATGAAGCTGACCGCATGCTCGATATGGGCTTCATTCCCGACATCGAGTTTATCTGTGACAAGCTGCCAACCACGCGCCAGACAATGCTGTTCTCGGCGACGATGCCGCCGGTTATCAAAAAGCTTGCCGACAAATTCCTGAGCAATCCGAAGCAGATTGAAGTCAGTCGCGCTGGCAATACCAATAAGGATATCACCGCCTTCAAGGTCATGGTGAAGCCGCGCCAGAAGCGGGAAACGCTGGAATGGTTTCTCAACAATGACCATGTCGAAACGGCAATCGTCTTCTCCAACAAGAAGACCACGGTTCGCGAATTGAACAAGCAGTTGCAGCGCAGCGGGTTCAGAAGTGGCGAGATTCACGGTGATATCGACCAGGCGACACGCCAGAAAGAGCTGGAACGCTTCAAAGCGGGCGAGGTGAACATACTTGTTGCGTCCGACGTTGCCGCGCGCGGTCTGGACATCAAGGGTGTCAGCCACGTCTTCAATTACGACACCCCCTGGCATCCCGATGATTATGTTCACCGGATTGGCCGCACAGGGCGTGCCGGTGCGAAAGGGCGCGCTTTTACGTTCGTCACCGATGCCGATGCCGAAGCCATCGACAATGTCGAGAAGCTGACCAAAGGCAAGATCAAGGTCTTCGGCAAAGAAGACGTGCGCGT
>JAHDDJ010000521.1 GCA_020629385.1 Erythrobacter sp. | reverse complement strand
CGCGGGCGGATCTGGGATGTGGCGGTCGATTACCGCAAGGGATCGCCCACATATCTGCACTATGTCGGGGTCGAACTGACTGCGGATAACGGGCATCAATTACTTGTACCTGCAGGCTTCCTCCACGGCTTTGTCACGCTGGAGCCGGATTGCGAAGTGCAATATAAATGCAGCGCGCCCTATGCGCCCGATTGCGATGCTGGTATCCGCTGGGATGACCCCGATATTGCAATAGACTGGCCAATATCAGGCACGCCCCATCTGTCGGAGAAGGACGCGGTTGCTCCGCTTGTCGCCGACAGCCAATCGCCGTTCTAGGCACAGATTCAGGACCCATTTATGCGAATTCTTGTCACAGGTGGTGCGGGCTTCATCGGCTCAGCCGTAGTGCGTGCAGCCATTGCTGCGGGACACGAGGTCATCAATCTCGATGCGCTGACCTATGCCGCCAATCTTGCCAATCTTGCTTCGGTTGACGACAGTCCGGCCTACCGGTTCGAGAAAGTCGATATCCGCGACCGCGCCGAGCTCGATCGCGTTTTTGCAGAGCATCAGCCCGACGCGGTGATGCATCTTGCGGCAGAAAGCCATGTCGACCGTTCGATTGACGGGCCAGGCGATTTTATCGCGACCAACATCACCGGCACTTTCAACTTGCTGGAGGCGGCGCGCGGTTACTGGACCAAGGCTGGCAAGCCCGAGAGCTTCCGCTTCCACCATGTTTCGACCGACGAGGTTTACGGGAGCCTCGGCGATACCGGTCTGTTCACCGAAGACACGCCTTACGATCCGCGCTCGCCCTATTCGGCTTCCAAGGCCTCATCCGACCATCTGGTGCGCGCATGGCACGAAACCTATGGCCTACCGGTGGTCGTCACCAATTGTTCCAACAATTATGGCCCATACCATTTCCCCGAAAAGCTGGTGCCGGTGATTATCATCAATGCGCTGCACGGTGCGCCTATTCCGGTTTATGGCAAAGGCGAGAATGTGCGCGACTGGCTCTATGTCGAAGATCACGCGGACGCGCTGCTGACCGTTCTGACCAAGGGCGAAGACGGGCGCACTTACAATATCGGCGGCAATAATGAGCGGCAGAATATCGAACTGGTGCGCACCATCTGCGGCCTGCTCGACGAGATGAAGCCCGGCGATGCGCCCTATGCTGACCTGATCAGCTTCGTTACAGACCGGCCCGGACACGATATGCG
>JAHDDJ010000091.1:3647-7468 GCA_020629385.1 Erythrobacter sp. | reverse complement strand
ATATTCTCCAGCAATCCGCCACCCGTAATATGCGCCAGAGCCGCGATTTTGCCTTCGCGGATCGCGGGCAGCAGGCTCTTTACGTAAATGCGTGTCGGTTCGATCAGCGTGTCGATCAGCAGCCGATCAGGATCAAACGGAGCAGGTTGGTCTAGCCTCCAGCCTTTGTCGGCTGCCAGTCGGCGCACGAGCGAATAGCCGTTCGAGTGCACGCCCGAGCTGGTCAGGCCCAGCAGAACCTGACCGGGCGCAACCTTGTCGCCGGTCAATTGCTCGCCGCGTTCAACCGCGCCTACGCAGAAACCGGCGAGGTCATAATCACCTTCTGCATACATGCCCGGCATTTCTGCGGTTTCGCCGCCGATCAGTGCGCAGGCAGCCTGCTTGCAGCCATCGGCAATCCCCGCGACAACGCGTTCGGCAACGCCGTTCTCCAGCTTGCCTGTGGCGAAATAGTCGAGGAAGAACAGTGGCTCCGCGCCTTGCACGATCAGATCATTGACGCACATCGCGACCAGATCGATCCCGACAGTGTCATGCCGATCAAAATCAATCGCCAGTTTCAGCTTGGTGCCGACGCCATCATTGGCCGCGACCAGCAAGGGGTCTGTGTATCCCGCAGCCTTCGGGTCAAAAAATCCGCCGAATCCGCCCAGTTCGGATGTTGCCCCGGGGCGCGCTGTGGCTTTGACCAGCGGACCGATGGCTTTCACCAGCGCGTTACCGGCTTCGATATCGACGCCAGCGCCTGCGTAAGTGTAGCTTTCAGGCGACTTTCCGCCTTCAGATGAATTTTTTGACGACATGACCACAGGCTTTAGTCATTCGCGCTTGGATTTCCACGCTTGTTTGGGCAAAAGACGCCGAGTTTTCCCCGATGGCCCATTTTATTGCCCTCCGACCCTTAGAGCGTCCCGTAACGCAGCGGCGCACGATCCAGCTCCTGGCAGTGCTGGTTGCGTGTGTTTTTGCCGTCTTTGCCGGCCGGCTATTGATCGCCCAGGTCGAGGGTGACCGTGGTATCGCGCCCGTAGTAAGCAGTTCCGATATCGACGTAGCCGGTATCGAGGTCGATGTGCGCGGCGATGATGCGCAGGATGCGCGCAACAAGGGCTGGCGTGATGCGCAGCGCAAGGCCTGGGCAAAGCTAGGCGGACCGAAACTGTCCGATTCGCAATTGCAGTCGCTGGTGTCTTCCATCGTCATCGAGAATGAACAGATCGGGCCGAAACGCTATATTGCCACTTTGGGTGTGATTTTCGATCGGGCCCGGGCGGGACGCTACCTCGGCGGTAATGCGCAGAAATCGCAATCCGCGCCCATGATGCTGCTGCCGGTGACAATTTCCGGCGGATCAACGCTGCTGTACGAGAAGCGCAATCCGTGGCAGCGCGCCTGGGCCGAGTATCAGGCCGGCTCCAGCCGGATCAATTATGTCCGTCCATCAGGGGCGGGCGGTGAATCGCTGTTGCTAACCTATGGCCAGACAAGTCGGCGCAGCCGCATCTGGTGGCGCAATATCCTCGACGAGTTCGAGGCGGCTGATGTCCTCGTGCCGATTGCCAAGCTGGAATACCAATATCCGGGCGGTCCCGTGGAGGCGACATTTACCGCGCGCTATGGGCCGGACAACACCTATCTCGACAGTTTCACGATGACTGCGCGCAACGCTGCCGATGTACCGCGAATGATGAGCGAAGCCGTACTGAAATTTGATGAGGTGTTCACGCAAGCCTTGGCGGATGGCAAGTTGCGCCCCAATCCGACCATTCGATACAGCTCGGAAGGTGCGGATCCGGTGCTGCAACGGCTGATCGAAATTGGCCGTGCCGCGCAAGCGAAAGAGCGTGCCGAAGCCGCTGCCGCCGCTGCGGGCGAACAAGGAGCAACGACTGGTGAGGGTGCAGCGACACCTACCCCAACACCGACCGCAGCCGTTACTGCGACCTTTGTTGTCCAGTTTGCCAGCCCCGATGCCGGTGCAATCGATGCGACGCTGGCGGCAGTGCGGGCAACTCCGGGTGTACGCGGTGCGGCGACCACCAGTCTCGCCATTGGCGGTACTTCCGTGATGAGTGTCACCTATGGCGGGTCGATCGGTGATCTTGCCGCAGCGCTGCGCTCTCGCGGCTTTACGGTCAATCAGGGCAGCAACGCGCTCGCCATTCGCCGCTAGGCCACACGCTGATGTCGCAGATTGCTTTGCCTCTTTCGCACAAGGGTGTGGCAGATCCCGACCGGATAGTGGTCGGCACAGCAAATGCACATGTGGTCGAAGCTTTGCGCAAGCCGGAGACGTGGCCATTCAAGACAGCCATTCTGTCCGGTGAAACGCGGTCGGGCAAATCGCTCCTGGGCCGCTGGTTCTCCGCACTCGGGCATGGCGAGCTTATCGATGGCGCCGACGCGGTGAACGAGACGGAACTGTTCCACCGCTGGAACCGTGCGCAGGAAAGTGGCACTGCCTTGCTGCTGATCAGCGATGCTGACGGGTGGGAGATAAGTCTGCCCGATTTGAAATCGCGACTGGGTGCTGCGCTGCATCTCGAGATCGGTGATCCCGATGATGACATGGCCGCTTCGTTGATGGAAAGCATTGCGATGCAGCGCGGTCTTGCACTTGGCGAGGGCGCACTTACCTATCTGGTTCCCCGTGCGGAGCGCAGCTTTGCAGCGATCGAGCGTCTGGTGACGACAATTGATCGATTGTCGCTGGAGCGTAAAGCACCGGCTACGCTCAGCATTTGGCGTGATGCGCTGGAAGCTGTGCAGGGACCGGAACAGTCGCGTCTGTTCTAGGACGTTGAAGGGCAGTCCGCTTGCAAAGGCGGGCTTTTGGTGAAAGGATCAGGCCTATGTTGCAGAGATTGACTGCATATCTGGACTCGATCCGTGCTCGCGACCCTGCACCGCGTTCGCGCTGGGAGGTGCTGTTTTATCCCGGCGTGCTGGCGCTGGGTTTTCATCGCATCGCGCATTGGTTGTACGGGGCGCAGCTGTTTTTCCTCGCCCGTTTTGTCAACCATTTCTCGCGGTTCCTGACCGCTATTGATATTCACCCCGGCGCGACAATCGGGAAGAATTTCTTTATCGACCACGGTTTCACCGTAATCGGCGAGACTGCTGAAATTGGTGACAATGTAACGATTTACCAATGCGTTACACTGGGCGGGACGAACCCGACCAACGGAGTTGGCGGCAAACGTCACCCCACTTTGAAAGACAATGTCATTATCGGCTCCGGCGCTCAGATTATCGGGCCGATTACGGTCGGTGAGCGCGGCCGGGTTGGTGCCAATGCGGTGGTGATGGACGATGTCCCCGAAGGCGCAACGATGATCGGCCTCAAGGCGCGTTCTACGCTGGTTCCAGCCGAGCAATGGATCAGGGAATTCATTCCCTATGGCACGCCCAATTGCGAAGATGCCGAGGGCAACCGGATTGATTGTATCGAAAAGCTGGAAGGCGAATTGGCACAATTGCGTGCCGAGATGGCCTCTTTGAAGGCAGCGCAGGATCAATCGTTCAAACGCAGCGGGACTGACGACTGATGGCGGCAGGACTACCCCCGGGCATGGCGGGGACGGTGGTTGCATTTCCGGGTAAGAAAAACGTGCAAGTCCCGTTCGAACGGGTCGAATTGCAGCGCATTCTTGACCTCTATGGCCGGATGGTTGCCGCAGGCGAATGGCGTGATTACGCGATGGATTTCAGCAAGGATGCGGCGGTGTTCTCCGCATTTCGCCGGGCTGCCGAACGCCCGCAAACGCGGATCGAGAAACGTCCATCGCTGCGCAACAAGCAGGGCATGTGGACGCTGT
>JAHDDJ010000091.1:0-3547 GCA_020629385.1 Erythrobacter sp. | reverse complement strand
CGCTGTTTGGCGAACATGGCCAGATACTGAAACGCGGACATGAACTGGCCGGTGTACTTGCACCTGTCGAAAGGCGTTTGCTCAAGACAGTCGAGGAGTAGGCTGCTTCAACTCAACCTATTCAAAGGCCTTCCACGCGTGGTTGGCATCTGCCTGCGCTCTGGCAATAGACTTCACAATACCCATCAACATCACCGCGGCGATAGCCAGAAGAAGGTTGGAGAAAGTCATCATCGCAAACTCCATCAACGGGTGCGTGACGAAAAAGGCATTGGTGAACATACCGAACAACGTCTGGAAGACGAACATGCTCCAAAGAAGTATCCCGATGACATAGGCCGTCCACCAACTAGCAACAGAATCCACGCTGGAATGCGCATGTTCGGGAATTTCGCCATGGCTGCGATTGTACAATTCGCGCATGGCACGCATCGGCACGAAAAGATTGATCACCGGGATGAAATAGCTGCCGACTGCCCAGCCGGGCGAATGATCGAGTTCCAACCCTTCGCGAAGGATATTGTCGTGTGCTCTGTGCACCCAGAGCAACAGGATCACGAAAACAATCAGGGCTACTACTATCCAAGCCAGCGATCCTATCCCGAAGAGAATTGGCCAGATTTGCGTTGCTGTATCGGAGCCGCCAGCATTGACTTCGATGATGTTGCGGTCGCGGAATGTCTCGTAAGCGGTTCCGGTTGTTGCAAAAACCGCCAAGGCTACAAATATCCAAAGAAATGCCGTGAGAAGAGCAGTCGGGGTCTTGAGACTGCGGCTGGTACCTTGTGTATTCATATCGCGCGCGCTGCCGGCAAAAATTGTAGATTAGCGATCATTGTTTCTATCTTCCCCTCTAAAAACCATGACAAGCACAAGAAAACCCCGCGCAGAATACTGCGCGGGGTTTTCCCTCAAATCAAGCGTTTGCGTCAGGCGGTTGCCAGATTTCCCGCTACCGGCAGGCGGTTTTGCAGGTTCTCCGGCAGTTTGGCGACTATTGCGCTGCGGATCGGCGACCAGAAGGCCGACAGCATCAGCAATGCAGAGCCGATCACCAGCGCGGTCAGCGCGACGTTCAGTTCGACGGCACCAAAGCGGTCGAACAGCCAGGTCAACGTCGCCAGCACATAGGCAAGGGCCGAGACAAGCAGGGCGCGCCGGTCAATCGCAAGGGCGACGATACCGAATACGACATAGACAACCAGCACGGCAATCGCTGCGCCAAAGCCGATATTTTCGCCCGTCGTCACCCCAATCCAGTGGAACACCGGATGCGCAATCATCGGTGCGGCAAGCAGGTGAAGCCAGAACGCGACATCGCTGCGGCGCGTTTGACGTTCACGGTCACTGGTGTCCCAGCGCATCGCAAAGGCAAAGATCGCCAGACCGATAATGAACACCAGCGGGATGAAGACGTTCTCGGCATTGTCGATATTGTCGGGGCCGATGCCCGTCACGATCAAAGCAATCGTTGTAATTGCCAGCGCGCCAGCGCCAGCGGCTACGGTAATCGGAACCATGAACCTGCGCCAATGGGCCCAGGCGGCTCCGGCGGTCAGCAAACCGGTGGCAGCGACCAGTAGGCCTGCCAGCACTTCGTTCCCGTTGCCGAAATTATCACCGCCCACCAGCATCACTGCAAACCCAAGCAGCATAGCGAATACGCCGCCGACAAAGGCTAGCAGCAGGACGATGCTTGGCAGCGCCATGCGGCGCTTAAGCGTGAAAAATTCCGCCATACCCCATGCTGCACCCGCGATCAGCAGACCGGCAAAGGGCGGCGGACCGTCGACATTCGGCGTTAGAGCCTGACCGATGCCGCCCATGGCGACAAGGATCATGATCGCCGCGATGGTCACGAAAATGTCGTTGAAACTGTTGATGAGGCGGAAATGCTCTTCATCGGTGGCCGGGGCATCGCGTGACACCCTGACTGAGTTGCGCAAGGCATCGGCTGCCTCCGCGCTGATTGCGCCGGTCGCTACCGCCGTGCGCAGATCGTCTTCTGTATACATGGGCCTATTCCTCCCTGTTGATCGGGAAGGAATAGGCCTAGTGTATTACTGTGTCAATACAGTGGGTAATGAGGGCTGTTAGCCGCGTGCGCTGGACGGGGCCGCGTCGGCACCCAGAACAGCCTGCATCGCTTTCAGGATCGCGCCGCTCTGTTCAGATCCGGATTGCGGTGCCTGAAGGTTGGTCATGCTGTTGATGTCGTCCCAACGGGCAGCGAAGCCTTCGACAGTGCGCTCGCCGTCTTTCAGCCAGACAGCGTCGTTCATGGTCACCCATGCGCTGTGGAAGCCGCCGGCACCTGCGCCAACGATCTGGTTGGTCGGCGCATCTTCGCTGACGAGATACAGCGCAGCCGGGGCCACGTTCTCGGGTGAGAACAGTTTGAAAGCTTCTTCGGGGAAGAGGTCTTCGGTCATGCGCGTACCGGCGACCGGCGACAGCGAGTTACAACGGATGTTGTACTTCGCGCCTTCGAGGTTGAGCGTCTTTGTCAGACCGGCGAGACCCAGCTTGGCAGCGCCATAGTTGGCCTGGCCGAAATTGCCGAACAGACCGGTCGAGCTGGTGGTCATCAGGATGCGGCCATAGGCTTGCTCGCGGAAGGTTTCCCAGCATGCCTTGGTGGCATAGGCCGAACCGAGCAGGTGGACTTTCACAACCAGTTCGAAATCGTCCGGTGTCATTTTGGCGAAGCTCTTGTCGCGCAGAATACCCGCATTGTTGATCAGAACGTGGACGCCGCCCCATTTTTGTTTGGCATCAGCGACCATCTTTTCCATCTGGTCATATTCGGTGACCGAGCAGCCATTGGCGATGGCTTCACCGCCGGCTTTTTCGATTTCTTCAACAACCTGCGCTGCTGCGTCAGAGGTTCCGGTACCGTCACGCGCGCCGCCCAGATCGTTGACAACAACCTTGGCACCGCGGCGTGCAAGTTCGAGAGCGTATTCGCGGCCCAGACCACCACCGGCACCGGTGACGATTGCTACGCGATCTTTGAAAGAAATGGTCATGGGGTATCTCTCCATTTGTGGCTGGCCGAAGCGGCATCAGCTGTAAAATCCGACAACGGGGCTTTACGTTCCCGTAAACGTGAACGTGTGGTGGCAGTTTCTTGCCCGTGTTGCAACTGCGAAGGCGGTGTGTTGCGATTCCGTAACGTCATGCACCGCCAATATGGCGAATCAGTGTCCCATTCTGTGTCCCGGCGAAGGCTGGGACCTGCCAGAGACTCGCGCCAAGGGGGTTAAGGTCCCAGCCTTCGCTGGGACTCACAATGTCTTCAGGGCCGGAATCAGGTCGCTAAATTGTTCAATCACCGCATCACCGCCAAGCTCCTGCGGCGGTTTGTCGCAATAGCCATAGGCGGCGACCACCACCGGAACCCCGGCAGCTTTGGCGGCATCCACGTCATAGGAACTGTCACCGACAAAGGCGAAACTGCCACCGCCGCATCTTTTGCGCGCCTCGATCACAGGATCGGGGGCGGGCTTCGCATTTCCCTTTCCCATCGTATCGCCGCCGATGATCG
>JAHDDJ010000520.1 GCA_020629385.1 Erythrobacter sp. | reverse complement strand
TAGACCAGTGAAATAATTTTTAAATCTTGTTATCATTGAAGCTTTTTCTTCAGTTTCTTCTAATCTTCTTGATTCTGATTCTGATGCTGGAGCGTTTTCTTGAGATTTTGATCCAAATAGACCAGTGAAATAATTTTTAAATCTTGTTATCATTGAAGCTTTTTCTTCAGTTTCTTCTAATCTTCTTGATTCTGATTCTGATGCTGGAGCGTTTTCTTGAGATTTTGATCCAAATAGACCAGTGAAATAATTTTTAAATCTTGTTATCATTGAAGCTTTTTCTTCAGTTGTATCTGATTGTTCTTTTTCTGTTGAACTATCTTCTAATTTTCTGATATTGCTTTGATAAGAATGTAATTTTCTTTCTTCATTTCTAATCAAGTTTTGTAAATTACAATTTTTATTGAGCATACAATTCATAGTTTTCAACATTCTTGCTTCATTTGAATATTTTCCTTGTAATAGTCTTGGATTATTAGATAATTTTTCTTTAGATTTTTTGATTTGACGAATCACTTTATATAATAATCTAGATTGAGATGTCATTTTTGTATTGATTTTTTCTGATAATATCATTGCAAGTATTTGATTTAAGGTATTTTCATTTGGTGATGCAGGAGAAATATTACTTAAAGCAAGATTTAATGAACCAAGGATTTTATTAAATGACGAAGGTGCAGAAAATTGTGGTTCTTCTTCAGTTGATGAAGAATCTTCAGACACAGGGGAAGGTGATGGTTCATGTGGAGTGGAAGAAGTATCAGAAGTAGTTGGTGAAGAATCATTTACAGATGATTCATCAGGTGATTCAGAAGGAGATATATCATTTTCAGACGAAAATACATCATCAACTGATGGTGTTTCATTATTTTCTGGAGAAGACTCTTGATTTTCAGGAGATGGTTCTTGGTTTTCAGAAACGGGAACATCATTATTAGATGATGTAACATCATTATCAGCAGAAGGTTCTCTAAATTGAGATGTTGAGGCTTCCTCTTCTAAAGTCTCATCTTCTTCAGATGTTGGTTGATCATTTTCTGTTGAAGCATCTTCAGATGTTGGGGTATTTTCAGATGTTGGTTGATCATTTTCTGTTGGAGCATCTTCAGGTGTTGGGGTATTTTCAGATGTTGGTTCATCATTTGATGTTGGAGCATCTTCAGGTGTTGGGGTATTTTCAGATGTTGGTTCATCATTTTCTGTTGGGGTATTTTCAGAT
>JAHDDJ010000090.1 GCA_020629385.1 Erythrobacter sp. | reverse complement strand
TCAGTCTTCCGACTTGTCTTCCTCGGCAGCTTCTTCTGCAGCCGGTGCTTCGACGCCGTCGTCGAGCATGTCGGCAGGAATTTCGCCAGGCTCAAGGCTTGGATCGCGGTTGCCGGCATTTTCAGCCGCCGCTTCTTCGATTTCCTTCTGCTCGTCTTCGAACATCTGGGCCAGAACGTCGACGCCCTGGCTCTGCAGTTCGGCTTCGTCGTCAGAGCGGGCCACGTTGGCTTTCACAATGACTTCGACTTCCGGGTGCAGACGCACGGTCACGTCGAACATGCCGATGGTCTTGATCGGAGCGCCAAGAATGATCTGCTTCTTGTCAACGTTGTGGCCCTTGTCAGCCAGACCGTTGAAGATGTCGCGAACCGATACCGAGCCGTAGAGCTGGCCGGAGTTTGACGATGCACGGATCAGAACGATCTCAGTGCCATCAACATCCTTACCGGCTTTTTCAGCTTCGGTACGCTTCTCGGCGTTTTCTTTTTCAAGACGCTCGCGATTGGCTTCGAAGACCTTCTTGTTGGCTTCGTTGGCGCGCAGGGCCTTCTTGTTCGGCAACAGGAAGTTACGTGCATAACCGTCTTTCACGGTTACGACGTCACCGATGGTGCCGAGTTTCTCGATACGTTCGAGGAGAATGATATCCATGTCTCTTCTCCCTTACTTCACGATGTAGGGCAGCAGGCCGATGTGGCGTGCGCGCTTGATCGCCTTGGCCAGCTCGCGCTGCTTCTTGGCGGATACGGCGGTGATGCGGCTAGGGACGATCTTGCCACGCTCGGACATGAAGCCCTGCAGCAGACGTACGTCTTTATAGTCGATCTTCGGGGCGCCTTTACCCGAGAACGGGCAAGACTTGCGGCGGCGGAAAAACGGACGTGCCATCAGTTACGCTCCTCACGATCCGAACGGCGCTTCTTGTCGCGGTCGTTCTTGCGCATCATTACGGACGGGCCTTCTTCATGCTCGTCGACCTTGATGGTCATGTAACGGATGACGTCTTCGTTGATACGGGTCTGACGCTCGAGTTCTGCAACAACAGAGCCGGGGCCCTCGATGTTGAGCATCACGAAATGCGCCTTGCGGTTACGGTCGATCTTGTAGGCAAGATTTTTCAGGCCCCAAGTTTCGGTCTTGGTGACTTTACCGTCATTCGCTTCGATAATCTCGGTGGCCGATGCGGCCAGAGCGTCTACCTGAGCCTGGCTCAGATCCTGACGCGCGAGAAAGATATGCTCGTATAGAGCCATCTTCGCTTCCTTCACACTGTAATGCCGATCGCTGGCTGATCCGCACGATTGCGGGGCCCCTCCGGCTTTCTTCAATACCGCCACAAAAGCAGCGGATGCGCGCACATAGCGGGATCAGGGGGGATTGCAAGCGCATAGTTGCCACTGCGGCTTATGCAACAGTCGGTGCTAGTCGCTGAAATGGTTAACAAATTCAGCGTCACATGTCCGATTGATACAATAGGTATTTTTGCGGATCGGCCAAACAGGAAGGGAAGTAAGGATCGCACCTCGGGAATTTACGCATAATGGCCTTCAAGATTATCGCCTTTGATTCGGACGGGATCGGCGCAATTGGTTCTGCTTTGGCGTTGCAGCGGCTTGATCCGGACGGCGTTCTGGTCAGGCAGGCCGATATGTTTGCGGGCAATGCTATGGGTGCGGTAACGGCGCTGGGGCTTGCCCACGGCTTGCCTCTCGACACAATCATCGATTTCTTCCGCCACAAGAGCGAATCGCTTTTCCGGTCAAGGGGAGAGGAAGGCCTGTATTGCGCGGATGCCATGAAGCGGGAATTTGCCCAGCTTTTCGGTGTGGCAAAACTGTCCGAATTGCCGCTGTCCGGCCCTAAAATATTGGTCAATGTGGAGCGCGCGGCAAGTTTCGGCGATATGATCTGGGATCTTACGTCGGTCGGGAACGGACGCCGAGATCCATTTAGCGAAATGTTGCTGGCAGACCTGGCTGCCGGCGCTGCCTGCGCTGACGGCTTTTTTGCCCCTCACGATGTTGAGCCGGTCGATCAGTCGTCACGCGGGCGTTTTCGCACCGCTTTGTTGGCTGAGAACAATCCGTCGGCCTCTGCCATGATCTATGCGGAAGAACATTTCCATGTGGATCAGGCAGATATGACGGTTTTGTCCATCGGGACGGGCACGCAGCATTCCTTTGCCAATGACAGCGATCCTGCGCAGGCAGGACGAACCAGCTGGGGCTGGCCATTTTCGCGGTTTGCCCAGACTATTCGGCGCAAGGCAGGCCTCGATACAATCGATAGTACGTGCCGTGTGTCCGCACTGGCGGAGCGTTATGTGCGTGTGGAAATTCCCGCTCACGAGGGTGTTGGTTATGATGCGTGGCAGCACCTGCCCGATTTGGAAATCCGTGTGCAGAAGTTCGCTGAAACCGCCGCGTTTGTTAAACTGAAGCGCGCCATACACGTTAATTGGAGCAATGAAGACAGCGGCTTTGATGCATTGGCACAGGCTGTCCCGTTTCACTCCCAAGTTCGCTAGGTTTTTCACAATCCGGCAGCGAAGCCTTTCGCCGCATCCCGAATTACGCTCTAAGCACCGGCATAATTTGCAGATTCGGAGAAAGCCGTGCCCGGTGGATTGGTTGCCTTACTAGACGACGTATCGATTATTGCCCGGACAGCGGCGGCCTCGATTGACGATATTGGCGTAGCGGCGACCAAGGCAGGCTCAAAAGCTGCAGGTGTCGTGATCGATGATGCTGCGGTTACGCCGTCTTATGTCACCGGCCTAAGTCCGGCGCGTGAATTGCCGATCATCTGGCAGATCACCAAAGGCAGCCTGAAGAACAAACTGCTGATCCTGCTGCCCGGCGCTTTGCTGCTTAGCCAATATCTTCCGTCAGCGATTATCTTCATCCTGATGCTGGGTGGTGCCTATCTCAGCTACGAAGGGGCGGAGAAAGTCATCGAGAAACTTGGCGGCGAAAAGCACGGTAAAACAGTCGACGATGTCATCGAAGATCCTGCACGGTTCGAGAAGGAGCGGATATCTGGCGCGGTCAGGACGGACCTTATCCTGTCAGCCGAAATTATGGCGATCACGCTCAATGAAGTTGCCGCAGAGGATTTTGTAACACGGGCCGGCGTGTTGGCTCTGGTCGGCCTTGTCATCACCATTGTCGTATACGGAGCGGTCGCTTTGATCGTGAAAATGGATGATGTCGGTCTGCATCTGGCTGAGAGCCGTGAAGGCGCCATGGCTGCCTTGGGTCGCGGATTAGTCGCAGCCATGCCCAAATTGCTGGTGGCGCTTTCTGTCATTGGCACGGTAGCCATGCTGTGGGTCGGTGGGGGCATCCTGCTGCATGGTACTAATGAACTAGGCTTCCATGGTCTGTATGATGCGACACACGGGCTTGAGAATGCCGTCAAAACCACCTTCGGTGCGGTTGGAGGTTTTCTTGGCTGGTTGACCTTTGCCGCTCTGTCCGCGCTGCTGGCACTGGTGGTCGGCGGGATTATCGCCTTTGTCCTGCACAAGGTCTTCAAGCTGGGTCACGAAACCGGCGCGCATTGATGACTGGCGTTGACAAGCCGGTACTGTTCACGTGCCAAGGGTCTCGGGGCTTGCGCGCAACATGGACTGCTGTCGAAGCCGGGGTCGATCTCGACCTAAATATGCTGCCTTTTCCGCCGCGTTTTGCAGCCCCTGACTATCTTGAGGAAAATCCGCTCGGGACCGTGCCCATGCTAGTCCATGGCGATGCCCGCATGACCGAAAGCTGCGCTATAGCGCATTATCTGGCGGTCATTGGCGGGGCAGAGCATCTGGTGGTGGAGCCGGGTGCGCCGGATTACGCAGCCTATCTCGATTTCACCTATCACGCCGATGCGACAATCACGTTCCCGCAGACTGTGTTCCTGCGCTTTGCAAAATTCGAGACAGATAAGGGCTGGGAAGAGGCTGGCCATGCCTATGCCAAATGGTTCGGGAAACGACTGCTCAAGGCGGAGAAGAGGCTGGAAGGGCGCGAGTATTTGTGTGCCGACCGCTTTACCGTTGCCGATATATGCGTCGGCTATGCGCTTTATCTGGCCAAGCGGATCGGGCTGGAGGAATATGTTCCGCAAAGCTTGTCAGCCTATCTCGATCGGCTATCGGCACGAGACGGGTTCCAGCGCGCTATGGCGCTTGAGCGATCTGCAGGTGAAGCAGCCGACGTAAAGCGTGCGGTTTGACCTCTAACTACGAGCTATTCGGTTAGATCGGCACCGCAGTAGTCACAATTTTCGCCAAGAACAAAACTGCCGGAAGCGTCCGAAGGCAAACCCCAAAAATTCCAGAGATTCATCCCGCATCCCGGGCACCGTAGCGCGTGCCTCCCCAATGCCAATAATCCAAACCAAAATATCCCTACTGGCAGTATGATGACTGCATCAAATTCTAGAAAAGCTAGACAAAAAATCGCGATCAAGCCGAAGAAGAACGTAGCAAGCAAAATCCGAAGTTTATGTCGCAAACTCACAGCTTGCCCAGCAAATCTTCGGCGAATGTTGTCAGCGTATCGTCCCGCGCACCCATAACCACGATCCGGTCGCCGGGTTTTGCGATTGTGGCGATCAGTTTTCCGCAATCCTCGCGTGTCGGGACGTGATCGGCCAGACCACCCGCGTCCTCGATAAGCTCGACAATCCTTTCGCTGCCAATGCTGCGGTCCACGGTTCCGCCGAAATACACTGGGTCGCACATGATAGTGATGTCATCGGGGCCGAGTTCTTCGACAAAAGTCTCGGCCAGCTCGTGGCCCATTTGTCGCAATGGGCCATATCCGTGCGGCTGGAAGAAGGCGATCACGCGCCCGGGGTGCGATTTCAGCGTGCGTAGAGTTGCTGCGCATTTCTCGGGATTGTGTCCGAAATCGTCGATGACCGTGATGCCACTCGTGCTGGTGCCGATGATGTTGAACCGGCGTGACAGCCCTTCAAAACTGGCGAGTGCCGCGACGGCTTTCGCTACCGGAACGCCTGTAGCAATCGCGCCTGCAATCGCCGCAAGCGCATTGGACAGATTGTGCCGCCCGGGGAGATGCAGGATCAGCGGATGCTCGCTGCCATCGTGCCTATCGATGATAGTTGCGGCCTGCCGCACGGGCCCGTCTGCGATGCTGCCGGGGACCACGCCGATCTGCGCCTTCTCCTGGTCAATGCCGAACGTAATTGCCTCACTGGCACGCGGGAGCAGGGCGAGGGCTTCGGCATTGTCGGCGTTGATGACCGCGACACCGCTGCGGGCAAGGAAGTCTCCGAATAGGACGCGCAATTCTTCCATGCTCTTGTGGTCGAGACTGACATTGAGCAGCACACCGACAGCAGGGCGGTAAAGAGCAATCGATCCGTCGCTTTCATCAACTTCGCTGACAAAAGGCCCCGGTCCGCCGACTATGGCGCTGGCGAAGGGGCGGTCCTCGCTCACAAAATTTTTCATCACCGCGCCGTTCATGACGGTGGGATCATTGCCAACCGCATGCAGGATCCACCCCAGCATACCGGTTACGGTGGACTTTCCGCTTGTCCCTGCAATCCCGATACCGGCGCCGGATGTGTTGAACAGGATCGACAGCAATTCCGCGCGGGTCATGCGAAGGCAACCGAGTTCCTCAGCCCGAACGACCTCAGGCACGGTGTCCTCCACCGCTGCAGAGGCGACCAGTATCTGGTCTGCCGATACCATGCCGCTGCCGTCTTGCGGATGCAGCGCGAAACCCTGCCTTTCAAGAGCCGCAAACTTTTCCGGACTTCTGCCCTGATCGCGGCTGCGGTCCGACCCCGCAACGCTGGCGCCACGCCCTTTCAGGATTTGCGCGAGGGGCAGCATGCCCGATCCGCCGATGCCGCAAAAAAAGAACGGGCGAGCCAGCAGCTCTTCATAAGTGGGGAATTCGCTCATGCGGGGTGCGGTATGCAGTTGTGCGCGTGCTTGCAAGATGGCTAAGTGCAGGAATGGTGAAAGTTGCTATTTGCGCGCCGGGTAAACGGCTTGAACGCGATCGGGCCGATGCTGTTCTGGATATCGCTGCTGGCGATCCTGCGGTCGAATTGCAGTTCCATCCGCAATGCTTCGCACGGCACGGACATTTTGCAGGCGATGACGCAACGCGGCTTGCGGCCTTTCTGGAATGCGCAAACGATCCCGAGATCGATGCGGTGTGGTTCGGTATGGGCGGATATGGCGCCAATCGGATTGCCGCTGATGCGATTGCCGGTTTGCAGGATGCGGCGAAAACCAAGAAGTATCTCGGCTATTCGGACAACGGGTATCTGCTCGCAGCTCTCTACAAAGCGGGAATAGGGCAGGCTGTTCATGCGCCGCTGGTTGGCGATATTCGCCGCGACGGCGGTGAGGCAGCAATTCGTAGAGTGCTCAGCTATCTGGCGGGCAACGAGGATGGTTTGGAACCGTCGCTTGATGGCACTCCCACCGTGGCCTTCAACCTTACGACGCTGGCGATGCTGGTCGGAACCGATTTGATGCCCGACCTGTCCGGTCACGTGGTGATGGTCGAGGAAGTGGCAGAACATTTGTATGCGGTGGACCGCCTGTTTTTCCATGTGACACAGCATCTTCCGGCAATCGCAGGGTTCAAATTGGGGCGCATTTCCGATGTTCCGGAAAATGACCGCCCTTTCGGCGCAAGCCCGGAAGATATCGCTCGATATTGGTGCGACAAATCTGGCATTCCTTATCTGGGATTTGCCGACATCGGGCATGATGCCGCCAACACAATTGTGCCGTTCGGGCTTGCAGGAACAGCATCCGGCGCATAATCCGCGCTCCATAAAGGGACGGCGCAGACACATGCGCCGCAGCAGGAGTTTACAATGCGAGCCTTCGTTTTTCCCGGTCAGGGTAGCCAGAAAGTCGGCATGGGCGCAGAACTGGCCGATGCCAGCGCCACCGCTCGGCAAGTATTTGAAGAGGTTGATGATGCCTTGTCGCAAAATCTCTCGACCATCATGCGCGATGGCCCCGAGGCGGAGCTGACGCTGACCGAAAATGCACAACCTGCGATCATGGCCAATGCGATTGCGACTTTGCGCATTCTGGAAGAGGATTTCGGCATCGCGCTGAGCGAGCATGGCGATTGCGTCGCGGGGCATTCGTTGGGTGAATATACAGCCTTGTGTGCTGTCGGGGCGTTTTCGCTCGCCGATACGGCGCGTCTGCTCAAATTGCGCGGTAAGGCTATGCAGGCGGCGGTACCCGTGGGTGTCGGTGCTATGTGTGCATTGCTGGGTGCTGACGTCGAGAAAGCGCAGGCTCTCGCCGCCGCAGCAGCAGAGGGCGAAGTGTGCGAGCTGGCAAATGATAACGACCCGACGCAGGTGGTCCTTTCAGGCCATACAGCCGCGATTGAACGCGCTGTCGCAATGGTCAAGGATCACGGTATCAAGCGCGGCGTGCCGCTGCCGGTTTCTGCCCCGTTCCACTGTTCGCTGATGCAGCCAGCTGCCGATGCCATGGCCGAGGCTCT
>JAHDDJ010000002.1 GCA_020629385.1 Erythrobacter sp. | reverse complement strand
CATCGTCGGTGGTTTTGTGGGGTAGATCTGCGACGGGCTTATCAACGTAGTGGCCGCAGTCGCAGAGAATGTGGATTGTGTGCTCGGGGATTTGATCGAGGGCGGTCAGTTAAGGCTCCTTTTTGTTCCCTTCGGACTGATCGCGCATCGCCTCGCGATATCCAGACTGAAATGCATTGTTCCAAAGCACTTCGGCCCAAGACTCCATGCCCCAAGATCTTGCACGCTCACGGATATCAGCAGGCATCCGCAAATTGGCCAATCGGATAGACATTTCAGCATCGGCGCGGCGCTTCTCGTCAATCAGACGTCTTGCCGCTTCTCCCCCGTCAATGTCGCAGGTAAGCTTATGAAGAAAAGCCGCGTGTTCAGCGCTCATTTCCCGCCCTCCTTTGTGTTAATTTCTGACCACCCAACCGGCAGCGTTGACTTGCGCCCGTCTTCGTTGACGGACCAGCAAACATCATCCGTCCAATCGGCAGGTGCAGCACCTTCCTCTAGGCTGACCCACCCCCAGGTGTCTTCACCTTCGCCAGGAAAGGGATGCAGTCTTACCGGAAAGCTGGACCCATCAGGCATATGAAAGATAATTGGTCGGCTGGTTGGCACATCCTTCATCGCCCGCATCACCCCTGCCCTTCAACATCATCACGCGGTGTGCTCCGTGCGGCTTTTGACCTAACGCGCTGGATGCAACGGTTCTTTAGTCTCTGGAAAACAGCGTTGTATTGATCCACAGCCGCAGATTTTGCGGCCTCAGCAAGATCAAGCTCGCGCTGCTCTGCGGGGGTAAGTTCTTTGCGCCAAACGGCGGGATCACGTGCCATGCAATTCATGTCTCACATATAGCACACGATTCGCAACTTACTACACCTTTTTTTGGTGTATTTGCATCTTGACCATACACCTTTTTTGGGTGTAGTGTGTAGATTGTAAAGTGTAGATATTAAGGGATCAATCCTATGTCCAAAGACGAAACAGCCATCGAAAATGAAATCAAAGAAAAGGGCCTTACCGCCAAGCGCATCACGCCAGAAATGCTGGACGCTGAAATCACCAGTGAGCAGTTTCACGTCTTTGACGGATCGTGCCTGACTGTCTGTTGCCTGACATTGCGAAATGGCTTCACGGTGACTGGCGAAAGCGCTTGTGCATCACCCGAAAACTTCGACGCCGAGCTTGGACAGAAAATTGCAAAGTCCAACGCACGCGACAAAATCTGGCCCCTCTTGGGCTTCCGCCTTCGCGACGAGCTGGCCGCTTGATGCGAACTAAAGACAGATTGGCGGCGGCCTTGAGAGAGGTCGCCGCAAAAGCCAAGCCCGACAATGCAGCTAGCTATGAGGCGTTAGCAAGGCGCGCCGAGACCGGTGAGTTTGATGATTATGCCGATGTGCATTTGTGCGGTCCGACAGCGCTCTACACAGAACTTTGCGCCTTGGGGTTCACCAAATTTGCTAGGCGCGTGGCTGCTGGTGAGTTTGATGCAACGCTGGAGGAAAGCGAAGAATGGGCGCGATCACAGACCGATCCAGAAACCTTGCGAATTATGAGCGCAATGGGCATCGGGCCTGATCGCTCAAACGACCAATGACATAAAGGGATCGAAGGTTATGCCGGGCATCATTAACAGTGCTGACGATTGGCAGGAAAAATGCCCGTGCTGCGGACGGTTTGTTGCCTGCGATGGTGGCGCTGAATTCTATATGTGGGTTTCCGAAGAGCCTGACTTCATCAGCGCTTTTTGCAACGAGGCTTGCGCCCGAAGATACGAAATCAAAGGCGGTACTTTCGTTGATGGCGACGGACAGCCCTACCGCCCAAACTGGAACTCATAAGGGGACGCTGGCATGCAGGTAAATCGCCAGATCAAAGACAATCCGGACCTTGATGATGTGGACCATGCGCTTGGTAGACCCTACCGACCTTTCGACACCTACCGTGATCACTATGCTACGTCATGCCCTGATCAAAAACAGAAGATGCGGGCTTCTGATTGGTGGGATGAAGGTGGAACACGCGACGGTATGACGTGGTTCTATGTGTCCGACATCGGGCGGCGGGCGCTTGCCGATGAGCTGTCGAAAACAGAAACATATGGACGCCTGTACGAAGTTTCGCGACCGGGCGAATGGAGCGGCGGGTTTGTTGTAGCGAAAAGCCGATCCGCCGCGCGATACGTCGCATACATTGAGGCCGATGTGGACTGGCCTTTTATGGAATATTGCAAAGGTTTGAGCGTCAGGCTCGCAGCATCATAAGGGGACGATCACATGGACAACCCGGAAATTTTAGTCATTGCAGGCGATCTTTTTCAGATAGGCTTTCAAATCGGCGCTGGTGCTATAGTCGGCGGCTTTGTGTCCTTCATGTTGTGGGGTGCTATAGATCGCGCATTTGACGCAGTGGCAAAGCGCTTCTTTGGTTCATCATAAAGGGACGTCAAAATGCCAAATCATGTGATCAACGAAGTGGTCGTGAAAGGGCGCCGGCTGGTCGATGTAGAACCTTTGGTAAAGGGCGAAAAAGACATTGATTTTAAAGTTTTGCTGCCACCTCCTCTTAACTGCTGGCAGGGCGGTAGCGGCGTCGAAACAAAAAAGGCTTTTCCAGTAGATTGGTACGATTGGAACCGGGCCAATTGGGGAACAAAATGGAACGCTTACGGTTTCCCTGACAACGCAGTACGAGAGCACGACGGCGCGACAATACTGACCTTCCAAACCGCGTGGTCGACACCGCGTGGTTGGGTTCTGGCCTTGTTCAATTCTCTGAACTGCGACATTGACGTCAGCTATCTTGACGAAGGTTGCGCTGATGGTGCGCTTGAAACGTTCATTGCCAATTGTCCAAAGTCACTCAATGGCCCGCGCTGGGATATTGCGACGATACCAGAAAAATCCCCCGAGCACCGCCGACTTCACAAGATGCTGTGGGGCGTCGAGGAATTTGACGACGAAGAGACATAAACCGACCATTCCAGCGAGGCCCCCATCTACCACGTCCACCCGGCGCGGGGGCTTCACTAGAGTGATCACAAAAAAACGCCGCCCAGAACAAACCGGGCGGCGTTTGGATTCCAAAGGAGACGTAATGAGTATCTGGTCAACGATTAAGAGCCACCTTGAGCATCCGCGCCCACCGACGCCCTACCTGATCGGCTGGCTTATCGTGTACCTGCGCCACGGCAAGCGCACAGCAGTCTACGACGTCAAAAACGTGCACTCGATTGCATGGCGCAGGTTTGCCTATGACTATGAAGGCGAGGATTGGTTTTAAGCCGGGGCTATCGTGATCTGCGAGATGTTGATCTGAACACCTGCGCCGGTCACGACTTGCAATTCAGGCGCACCAAACTCCGCAAGGGCTGCTGACGTGACGGGTATGACCAAGACTTCTCCTGTGACAGGGGTATAAGTAGACACACCTCCAGGAACACGCTCACTTTGGATCGCAGCACTTGCCGGATCGTTAGTTGCCCGCGTCTCCCACAACAGTCGAATAGGTCCCGCCGTTACCGTGCCAAAGGTGATGGTCATAGTATAATTGCTACTCGGAACAATGTCAGCGTGATTGCCAATGGTTGGCGTGATCGTCATGTTAGATTGGCTGTTGATCACCATTTCGCCGTTTGCGAATGATAGCCCCGTGACGACCGGCCAAAGTGACGGATCGTCCATTTCACCGGCAGCTAACAGATTTGTTGCCGCTGCTACCGTTTCAAATACCACAACCCGACTTGGTAGCCCCTCGCCCTCGCTGTTCTCGGCGACGGTGAAGACTTCATAGCCTGTTTCACTTGTCAGACCCGAGAGCGTGAACGTTGCACCAATGTTTGCAACCCGCGTAAACGCACCACTTGCACCCTCACGCCAATAAGCGTGATAGGCCGTAATGGCAGCTCCGCCGTCGCTGGCAGGATCGGCACCGCGTGCAATCACGAGGCTATCACTGGCAGCCGTGTCAAGCGTAGGTGCAGCCATTTCGCCGGGCTGGCTAACTCCGCCTGCCGTCGCATTGTCGCCCTGCTTCCATGGGTGAGCGTTGGCCCCCACTGCAGTTGCGGGGATAGTCGTAAGTGGAGCTGTTGTCGGCATGCTGCCATCTGCCCCAACTTCAAGATAAACTTTCGTTTCGCCCACATCATAGGCAACACCATCAGAATGGCACAGGAAGCGGGAACCCTCGTTGAACAAGCCTGTTGATCCAGCAGGAACAACGGCATCAATCGCGATTTGCCCATTAATCCAAACCTTAGCCGTGCCGTCTGTCACGCCATCGCCAATGTCCAAGGCAAACTCGATCTTTGCCATAGCACCAATTGGGAAAAGATAATCCGACGAGGAAACGCCGCTGAGAACTACTGCACCAGAACTATCACGGATGTCTTCAAGTTTTATTGATCGCTTGTCGGGCCTAGTGTCCACTTCCAACGCAAGGTTCGCACCGCTGATGCTGAACATGTTTAGACTGTTTGACGTACCCGCCGGGATCGATGCCCATGTTGAATATGCAAGCTGGCCGGTGTTTCCCGTCAGATTAGCCCCACCGTCTTGGTTCATATCAAAAGTTGGGCCGGTCGTAGATTTCGACCAGTATGGGCCATTGGGCGGCAATTCGAACGCCGCGCCATCAAACAGTGCATCCTCAAAGAGGGTGAACAGCGACATAACATAGGGGTTATCCCCGTGTGCGGCAAAGTCATCCCCCAAGGGGGTGTTTGGTGTGTTCACCTTGCGAATATAGCGCACGAATGTATCAATTTCAGTGATGGCCGATAAGTCTGCAGGGAAAATGCCCGGCGACAAAAGCACCGCCTGCCCTGTCCAGTTATTGACCTGCCGATAGACTGACTGAGCGCTTGGGTTGTAAGTGTTTGCCTCCCGCTCATATGGTCCGATAGACCATGCAGGATCACCTACGGCAATTGCGCCGACCGGCTCAAAGTAGATCACGTCGCCATCTGCAAAGGGTGTGCCGGGCTGCGCGTCAATGGTTACGACAATATCCAGAGTTGCAGATGCAGTGTTGGTATCGGAAGCCCCGCCAGGAATAGCCTGGCTGAGAACCCGTGCTTGAGCGCCATCCGACTGCCGCGTCAAGACCATGTTGCGGAATGACATTTGCGACAAGTCACCCGCCCCAACGGGAATGGTGATATCGTTCCCAACAACGGCCCCTGCAGCCAACGTCCGCAGTCGGTATGTGTAAGGCTTCGCAACGTCGTTGTGTGGAACCAAATCGTTGTCAAATATGGCCTGAGTGACCTCAAAGGTTTGGCCAAGCTGGTTGGCTTCAAGCGTGATCGGCAGATTGGCAATCTCAGATGTACGGCCCGTGGCGTAGAGCGCCAAAGAACAAGGCGCAAGATAGTGCTGCTGCTGTCCTCCATTTGAGATAATCCGCGCAGCCGAGCCAATCAAAGCATCAACCATATCAATGCCCTGACGTACTAAATACCGCCAGACCGCCATGCGATCTGCGCTGCCCCGAGGCAGGCTCAAGGCATAAGCCAGCATCGTGTCTTGGTGGTAGGTCAGATTGGCGCTATAGTTACTCTCATCGCTGTCGAAACGCGTTCCCCATTGAGACGGCCAAAGAGCCTCATACCCGCCCGCGTTGCCTGCTGGCAACGTGTTCTGTGTGGCCACCGGGTTGTTGATCAACGTGCGAGCCATGATGTGAGCGATCTCAGCGGCGGGCGGCAGATAGAAGGCATCGGGCAACACTGGCAGAGCAGTATCTAGAGCGACAAAATCCACATCGTAATGAGTGACCGTTGTGCGTGATGGCCAGCCGACCGCGCCGCCGGAAACCCATGTGTTCGCTGCACTCGGGACCTGATTTAGAATGTGACAGACGCCATAGCGTTCCGACATGCCATCCCGAATGCCAGCGGCAGTGTCAGTCACGGGAACTTGCACAACAATAATATCGCCCGCCTGGACTTGACGCGGCCATGTGGCGGTCAAGGCACCATCATGATTGGTTCGTTCGTCATATCCCGAAAGGTTGGTGGCCTGCTCCAACGCAAGCCCATTGCCAGACGGTACGCGTTGGGGGTTGACCTCAGACATCCCAACCTGAAACGGCCCGGCCTGTGTGCCCGCCGAGCTTTGGTAAGACGCGACGCTTTGCGCGTAAATCGCAGGGTCTTGCATGGTGGGCGTGTCTGTCCCCACGGCTATCCAGGCAACGCCATCGTCGGAAATACCGGACGGATAAACCGTGCCGTTGATCTGAAAAGGCACTGTCTCCGCAGTTACAAGGGTATCTGTGCCCGAAGCCGCCTCAACGACAATCTGGAACGCACTGTCAGCAAACTCACCGGTGACGCTGTTTGATCCGCGAACAACGATGGTGCGAGATGCTGTCGCGACGAATAGGGTTTCATCAAACACCCGATCACCATTCGCTAGCAACTGAACGCCCGCAGGCAGAGCCGCAGAGGACGGTGCTAGAGCGAAGGTGTCAGCATTGGCAGAAAACGCACCTGCAACGCTATCATTGGCTTGTGCGACGCCCTCAGTGAGTGTCAGGTCCGCAAGGCTGCCAGATGCAACCACCGGCAGGTTAATCGTCTGGTCAAAGACGACACGCTCATTCGCAGGTGTGGCGCTGTCACTGGCTGTGACGCGAACGCGTACCGTGCCGCCCGCCGTGTTGATTGTGGAAGCTGTCGCCGTTGCACCATCCAGCCAGTATTCGATCAGCGTTTCGCTGACAGGGTTAACACCATCAGGTGACGCATCATAATCGCCCGCCTGATAAGTACTATCCAATCGCGCACCCTCGGCGGGTGCCGTGTAGGTTGGCGCTGTCAGGACGTTGATAACTTGCGCAACAACATCGCCAAGGGTTGATTGAAATGTCAGGCCAAGGCCCAAGCCAAGTGCACGCATGATGGTGTCCTTTGTCCACGTCCAGAGACCCCGCAGGCGGGGCATGAAAAGCGATGTGATGTGTTTCAGGGGATCAGGCCGCCGTGGCCCTGACAGGCTGCCTCATAGGCCGTGTAGAGCCTGCCTATTTCGTCCTGTGTCTGTTGAGTGTCTTGCCGTGATCTTGTGGGCAATTCGTTCCCGATCACTTCGCAAATGGCCCGCTCAGTCTCGGTAGCCACGGTTAGATGATTGCAGCCCGCGAGCAGCATCAGCGCGGCGGCGGATATCTTTAGCCCTGTCACGATCTTGCTCCTTTGCTCGATTGCGTTCGCCTTGCCTGCCCCAATGCCGTGCGCCGAAAAGCAGCGCAGCAAGGGCGACGATACCAATTAGAAAATCAGCCATGAGAGAAAGCCTCCGATCATGATGCCGATGAGCACGCCAGCTAGAATATCACCCATTTGCGACACCCGGCGCAGCACGAATGCCGATGATTGCGAGACCGGAATTGATCAAGATTGCAGGGTCCGCTTCGCCAAATAGAGACGAGACAATATCGGCCAGATCGGCCATGCCGTGCATCGGCACTGTGGCAATGAACAAACCGGCAGCTAGCGGAATTAAGCCGCTCCACCACGTGAGGGAAGTTGGCTTGACGTACTTCATGACGTACCTCCGAAAATGCGCTTCCACCACGGAGTGCGCTTGGCTGTTGGTGTTGCGGGAACATGATCGACGGGCGCAGGTAGGCGTGTTGGCTCAAACCGCTGCGCCGTGCGGCGGAATTCAGCAGGGCTAGTCTTTGTTTTAGATTTATCCAATAGCGCGTGGTGAAGCGCTTTGCGCGTCATTGGACCCGAGACACCGTCAATCTGCTCGGGCTTGAAGCCAGCCGCCTTCTGAAAAGCTGTCACGCCGTTTGCTGGATAGCCGAGAAGGGTCAGCGCCACCTTGTCATAGGCTTTCAGCTTGTGGCTGAAACCGTTAAGGCCGCCGTTCACCGATCGACGCACCATCTCGTGGTTGCCAGCATCAATGTAGCGCTGCGGGACGCGATGCACCCAATACCACAGCGCGCCGAGGCCGAGCCATTTTGGGTCTGTCAGCCTTTCAGGATTGGTTGCAAAGTCAGGGCAATCAGGAAACAGCCTCCGCGCCCATGCTGTCATTTTGACGAAGTTGTCGTGTCCGGTCAGCTGAATGTATCCAGCACCACGGTTCTTCCAGCCATCGCCTGACTGTGGGGATCCGTTCCCCATGCGGTTGGCATATACGCGGTTCGCGATCTTTTCAGGCTTGCGGGCATACTGCGCGGCCTGTGCATCAGTCTTGAAATACTTACCGAATATCTTTCGAAGGCGTTCTGCTGAATAGTTCATGTTCTCGCGAACACGACGAAGGTTTCCACTCTCGGTGATCACCTCAGACAGAAACTGCGCCAGGTTGTGAGGAACCTCGATATCGCTTTTCTGGGCCGCCATGTCATTGATGAATGCAACAAGGCCCTCTTTGCGGGCCACGTTTCGCGTATCGCCGGTGATCGCATGCAGATGTTGGACAGTGAGTTTCATACAAAACAACCCCGCTGGCGGGGCCTCCTGATTGATAGTGATCGGGGTTAAGGCTCTAAGCCCAACGTGACGCGGCATTCGTTTTCCTGCCGCTGAGAATATGCTTCGATTTCAGCCATGCCTTCACGCATCAACCGCGCATTTACGCTTTCATCCCAGCCGATAGGCGTGAGGACCGCCAGCCAGCGGCCATACTTTCCCGTCCGATCCTCGACGCTTTGCAGGATGATTTCCGACCCCGCAGGCAACCACCGCCGCACAGCATCGCGGACAATCAAACCATGTTCGCGCTCAACGCCTCGCACTTCCGGCGTGTTGACACAGTAGAAACGCAGGGTTTGGTCGCGCATCCAGATATTAAACCCCAAGTCGATATCCACCGTCGCGGTGTCGCCGTCGTAAACACTGACGATCTCGGCCCTGTAGGTATACAAATCATCCGCAGCAACCGGGCAGCACAAAAGAGCGCCCAGAAGCGCTAAGACGTATTTCATGTGGGGGTGCCCTAGAGGAAGTTTATGGCAAAGTCCGCCAGCCACCAAAGGCCAGCGCCACCAATGAAAAACATTGAACTTTGCATCACAATATCCCCGTAAGTTTTGCCCATGCCGACGCGATCATGCCCGCCATCGCCCATACGAGCTTTTCAATCCATGACACTCGGCGCTCCAGCCCAGATAATCTCTCATCGCGCCGCCCATCCTCATAGGTGGCCTTGTCGTCGTCACTCATTCGCGCCGCCTCTTTTGATATTTCAAACCGCCGCCAGCGAAATGCCAGAGAGGCGATCAAGATGATTAGCCACTCGGCGGCAATTGCGAGAGCGACAACGATTGTATGATCAAAGAAGGAAGACACGTTTCGGCACCATATTTCACGGCACCGATTATACATTAGGCGGTCTAATATAACCCAAAGATTTACATTGTTTGTTCTAATGGCAAATTAGAATGTCTAATTAGAAGCTTATGCTTCTCAAGCCATATTCAGATCAGCTTCCGCTGCCTTCAATCTTATTGCAGCTAATTGGTCTTCTGCGGTTTCTTGCGCCAATCCCCTCCAAGTCTTAACACCATTGGGGTAGTGATACGCCTCTAGGGCTTCGCGCCAATCATCGCCTTCCCAAACCGCTACTTGGTCATTGGTAACGTCTGCACTGCTTTGAGCGTTCAGTGGCTCTCCTGTTGAGATTGTATAGATGACGTACATCACTCACCTCTTGAACTGAATTGCCGTTACAGCGCTTTGAGCCAGTCGCCAATTGTCCCCGACATCTAGACTTCGGATCTGAAAGTCATAGCTGAATGTGCCTGCCGACGTATTTGTGTCGATGAACTTAAAGGTAGTTGCCAAGTCAGTAACCTTGAAGCTGTAGGTGTCCATAGCAACCCCATTGCGAAGCAATCGGCATTGGCCATCATTCGCGCCCGCCGCAAGAAATTGAACCTCACAGAATACGTCGATTGAGCTTTGAAACCCCGATATCCTGGTCAAGTTGAACGTATGTGCTGAGACCCAATTAACGGAGTCAGTTAGTACCGCTGTCGTAACGCGTGAAAAGGTCCGGCTCGTTACCGCATTTCCATTGATCTTATCGGTCGTGACGTTTGACGCCTTGATGTTCACGGCCTCGACAGCATCGGCTGCAATTTTCGTAGCAGTTACCGCATCGGCGGCGATCTTGTCTGCAACGACTGCATTCGCAGCAATGGCCGTGGCTCCGATAGCCCCAGCCGCAACCTTCCCTGCAGTTACCGCATTGGCTGCGATCTTATTTGCATCCACGGCGTTGGCCGCAATTTTGTTCGCATTCACCGCATTTGCGGTGATTTTGGCGCTTGTGATCGCGTTATCGCTTATCTGCGTGCCTGTGATCTGCCCGGTCACATCCCCTGCGGGTACGGCGGTTGTCCACTGTGTACCTGTCCATCGATACAGCTTTTGGTCTGTGGTCAGGAGGACCACACGCCCTTTGTCTGCGCCATTGACGGGCAACGACGAAACGGCGGGAACCTTGCTGGCCTCGGCGATGGATTGCGTCACAGACACGTCTAAGTCAGAAGTCGTGATGCGCAAGTCTGGCGTTGTGGCTTGAAGCCATGCAGTCGGGAACGTGATCCGATCCGCTACAATCTCTGCACGCGCCTCATAGGTCTGCGCTGAAATAATGCCCTGCGTGACAATGAACTCCTGAGCCGCGACATTGGACGTGCTGCCGCGATAAACAACAACGCCCGTTGCCGCGACGCGAACAGTAAAGTTAATCGCCTCAACATCCGGCAAATCGCCAGACCAAACCAACCGCAAGCCGGGGCGGCGATTGGTGCCGGATGCATCTTGGATCTGAGCCACCTGGACAGCCCATCCGGGCAATGTTTCCGCCGTTGGCACTACGATGACATTGCTCGGCGGCGTCTTTGAGATCACATCGCCGGATGACCATGTGTAATCGTCAGGGTCACGCTCGCGAATGGTCAACTGTGTCAGCAGGCTACGGCTGTCGGTGTCCTGTTGTGCAACCTCAAAGACCTTGTTGGTGTATCCGTTTACATCGGACGTCCAGCTAATGGTTTCCAGCGGATTGATGATTGACCCCTCGGGCGGCAAGGTGATCGTGTGACGGATCATCCGGCGACTATCTGCCAGCCAAGCGTTCATCAAGCGTTGCACCTGCCCATCATCTGACACCGCTGGCAGAGGAACATCGGCTATGAGTCTGCGCCCGTCCTCGGCCTCGGCGGCGGTATCATACACAGGCGGTGCGTCCGTTGTCTGCCACATGCTATCCGGCGATGGGTAGGTCGCCCGAATGCCGTTGTAAGTGTCGTTCAATGATGGAAACGGATTAAGCTCTTGCGGCCTTGACGCCATAAGATCGTCATCTGTGATAAACTTTACCGGAAGGCCGGGGCCACCCACTCTGATATAGAAAACCCCGCCCACATCAACGAACTCTGCCGAGCACGATGCTAAGAGTTGGTCAATCACATCGTGCGGCTCATCCTCCGCAATGCGGACCTCATACCCAGCCTTATAGAACACCCCTGCATTATCATCGCAGGCATTCATGGCCGCGGCCCAAGTCGAGAACGGCAGACTGTCCGCAGGCGCTTGCAGACCCCAAATTTCCCCGTCCGCAAAAGAAATACCGCGTACGATGTTGTAAATCATCACCACAGGGTTATCCGTCGCCTCATAGGTGCTTTCATCGCCCCACCTATGGCTGCCGACTCCCCCTGCTGTGCTGTCAAGGCGAGGATCGTATAGGCGAATGCCCTGAACCTCGAACAGAACACGCGGATCGCTGCGAAATGCGGCCCGGTTATAAGCGAAGGTCATGACGGCATACGAAACACCAACGCCAACCATCTGACCCGTCCAGGGGCGCTCTGTACGTGTATTGAACTTGTCCAGCAGGTAGCCATCAACAGCGGTCTGCGATCCGTCCCAAAACCGCATATGAACCCGGTTGTCATACTCGGGATTGTCCGCATTCGTGAGCGACGTGCCACGCAGCGCATCAGATGGATTAACAGGGACAGACGATGCGTCGAACTCAACTCCATCGACCCAGACCTTGGAAACGCCTTCGATTTCCTTGTCCGACAAATCCACCACAAACACGCGATTAGCATTTGGTGTGTCGCCGGACGTTCCCCACGACATAAGCGGGCAAACCAAATTGCCTGCTGTCGCGTACCGACCCAGAATGAACGATTGAGAGTTTGTTCCACCGGCAATCGTTCCATCCGACCGAATACCGCCGTCATTTACCTTTTGCTTGGGTGCGAGTGCATTGGCCAAAGCAGATATCGCCAAGCCTGCGCCGATTTTGAACAGAGCACCACCAACAACACCAAGACCCGCAACCCAAGTGGAAATAGCCGTGATGGCGCTTACTGGGTCCGCAGCCGCCGGGGTGGCAATGAGCGCTAAGAAAAGGACTAGGCGGATCATACTCGAAACGCCCTTTCTGCAGATGCAAGCGACACCACCTTCAAACCTGTGTCGGCAAGGACATAGATGTTTGCGCCCTGAACGATGCCCAAAACTTCACCCTCAAGAACAGCCACATCCCCCGCACGGGCGAGGCTTGGGCTGACCTCATCAAGTGTGTCTGCGGCTACATCAACGTGACTTCTGAACCCATTGGCTTTTAAGGCCTTGATGCCCTCGGCGCGGGTTGTGTACTTGCCACGATACCCTTGTGCGAAATCTTCACCCGTCATGGCGAAAACGCAATCGGCGGCAAACAATGCGCAATCGTTCTTGCCATAGGCAAACTGCTTTCGGTGCGCCTTGTGTAGATACGAAACAAGACGGTTTTGCCAATCTCGAAACCTATCCACGTTTTGCACCCCACCAATCGTGCGCATAGGAAGACGGGTTCGCATATTGCCGGAACCGATCACCTTGGCGCAGCGTTTGCATTTCGTCGCTTTTCTTTGAGGCTGGCAGCTCCGTACCGGCCCGCATTGAACTCAAAAGAGTTATCGTCGCGGTTGATGTGCCACCGACTTCGGCAATGGTGATTGGTGCTGCATCCACAAAGCCCGTCCAAGCCTCGCCAAATCCCAAGAGCGCATTTGTCTCAGCCGAGAACAACGCACAGAACAAATCAGCCTCCGCAAACCGCGTATCCGTCCCACGCAAGAGCTGCTGCACCTCGGGCGTATTGGCACCAACGGTCACACTGCATTCGCCAATTGATGTCCCAGCCGCATAAGACAGCGCCCCAACCTCAAACGTGCCTTGCCGACCGTGATAGACCCGGCTCGCCCCCTTTGGCGCTAAGGCGGCATCGTCTGGCCCGCTCCAAAGCCCTAAAGGCTCAAGTGCACTCGTGGTGCGATTGCGGGCTTCGACCCAGAGTAACCATTCCCTCCGAAAGGGTTGGCGCGTTTGCAGGTGCGCCTGACAAGCAATATCCCACCTCATCGCAGCGTTTGCCGCCACTGGAACGAGAAACCACTAGTCAGGGTTCCGCGCGATGGCGGGCGATAACTCTCTTTGAGAACAACAGCCTTGCAAAACGGGTTTGCCAGCGTAACTGACTGACCCGCCGAGCCATCGGGCGCAAACGGGTAAACCTCGATGACGGCTTGCCCCGATCCGTCCGCAACGACGCCATCAACAATCCGGTGCAAGCTGTACCGACCACCGTACTCCCACGAGATCAGATCGCCAGCAGACAGGGCGTAATTTGCTGGCAGCCCAGACAAGGTAATGTCGCGGTTGTTCGCCGCGACCGAAGCGATTGACGGCGTAGCCGCTCCGAGGATGGCCCCAGACGGATCAAGTTGCGGCCCAATGCGGGTGTTATGCGTCACGAAAAACGAACCCGACGCGCCAAGCAGTAATTCCATCTTGGCGACAAACATATCGGCGGTCGCATTGCGACGAAAACGAACGCTGACAGAACCAACCCAAAGCCGATTGCCGTACTCAACCTCAATCCCATCGCCGCCCAACGTATGGTCAGAACTTGAATAGCTGGGCAGTGTCAGCGTCGTTTCAGTCTTGCCCAGATCCTTGAAAAAGTCTGCTATCGGCAGGGGGAAACTAACAGCCATCAGCGACGCCTCATATCGGCAGAAACAGAACGGATTTTTGCCGGAAGCTGCTTGTCAGCGCGAGCCAGTCCGCTCGCCACACCGCTTTCAACGAGCCGCATAATCTCTTGGTTGCCGTTCGCGCCTTCCAGGTTGATGTTGACGTTTACAACGCCAGAGCCGCCCTGCCCTTTGCTGTGGTCAATAACAGTTTCATTCGGGTGCAAGATGGCAGGGAAGCCCCCTTGCCCATCGACACCACCAGAGCGCGGCCCGCTGCCGGTAAAGCCGCCACCGTTGAATGAAAGCAGCGAACCCAGAAATGTGCCGCTAGTGCGGTCGGTTCCGCGACCTAATAGGCCAGAAATCCCGTCAGCGATCTGCGCAGTGGCAAACTCAAGTGCAATCCGCCGCAACGCCGCAACGGCTGCCTCGCCAAAATCCTCCCAGCTTTCCGTCGCGTTCGCCAAGTCGCTGGCGATCTGATCAATGCCAGCCTCGAAAACCTGCTGTTGATTTTGTGCGTTCTCCAGCTCTTGGGCCAACTCAGAAACAGCCTGCGCCTGTGCTGTGATGGCCTCGCGCACTGTCTGACTGCCATCGGCGGTCAATCGGTCCAGATCGATGCCAGCCTTCTTTGCGGCGTCGAGCAATTCATACTCAGCGCGAAGTCCCGCAAGCTCAGTCGCGGATTTGCCAACAGCCTCAATTTGACGGCGCAACGCCTCAACCTGTCTATCTGCAAGCCCTTCAAAGTCGAACTCCGGCCCCGCAGAACCACCCCCACCACTACCGCCTCCGCCTGATGATCGGCGCGACGTAGCGGCACGTGCGGGGCGCGTGACCTGCGCAACGATGTCCTCCTGCCGAATGCCTGTGCCGTTAAAGAACTGCTCACGCACATCGTTAACCGCACCATCAGGGCCTGCAGCGATGCGCTCAGATCGAGCCGCCGCAAGTGCGCGGGCTGCCTCAAAAGCACTTGTCGCAGCGGATGCCATCGCGTCCGCGAGGCCATTGGCCTGACCAATCGCAACGCCAAGACCGCTCGCAACATCAGACACGTAATCACGCAGAGCGACTGCTGAAAAACCCGCGTTATCAACAGCAGTTTCGATCTCTGCAACACTTTGAATGATCTGCTGGGTCTGCTCAAAGACCGCAAACATCTCATCTTCCAGGTTCTCAGCCGATCCAAAAACCTCAAGCATTGCGTCATTCAACCGCTGGGCCGCCTCTACGCGTCGCTCGCCATCCTCGGCTGCCGACAGGTCAAGAGCCGCATCCACCAGCAACCGGGCTTGCGCTGTTGTGATATCGTATTGAGAACCCAAAGCAGCAACCGCCGCCGTTAATTCATCCAAAACAGCGCGGCGCTCTGACAAAGCCTCAAGCTGCGCAAACAGCTCATTTCGCTCCGCCGCATCTGATGTGCTGTTCAAGGCGTCCTGAATAGCAAACAACTCATCTCGGAATGCAACAGCCTCTTCGCCCAAATCACCGAATGATGCGCCGACCGCAACGTCAAAATCGCCGAACTTAGCGACCAGATCATCAACCGCACTGTCCAAGGCCCGTGCTGCACGAACGCCAGCAATGGCCTCGATATTCTCAAAGGCTTCTTTCGCAGCACCTGCTAAGTCCTGATACCGCTCCGCCAATTCAGAACTCGGAAGCTGTGCATCTTCTGCCGCTGTTGTGTAATTGCTAACCGCAGTCGCCAGATCAGCCATAACATCTGCGACTTCTTCGGCCTCTTCGTTTGTGCGCAACAGAGAAGCACCCAGAGGCACGCCAATAGCCACCACAGCGCCCAACACGGCACCAAGGGCACCAAAGCCACCCAGAAGCTGGGGAAGCTGCTGTCCGAGCGCTACAGACGCTGCCGTGCCCGCGCCTACCTGCGTGGCGAAGTCACCAACCTGAAAAGCAACGTTCTGGATTTGACCGCGAGAACCCGCAAAGCCGCGATTGACGGTTTGTGCGGCATTGCCAAAACGTACCGCAGAATTTGCCGCCAGGTCATACTCAGCACGCACAAGCGATAGTGTGCTTTCGTAGACCTTTGCGCTGATCTGGCCTTGCTTGAACGCCCGGTTAAGCAACTGTTCCTGCTGCTCCAGCCGTCTTGTGGCCGCGTAGAGCGGATCAATCGACTTTCGCAGGTTTTCAACCTGCCGGTCCGTTTTTGCGATCTCGCGCTCAAACACCGTGGCAGAAGACGCGGCTTTCTTGAGGCGACCGTCAATTCCTCGGGTCGCATTGATCCAAGCGCTATCAATCTTCTCACCCGCTCGTGTCATCTTTTGAACAATGCGGTCTGCATCCCTCTCCAGCTTCTTAGTGGAGAGGGCCACATCGACCAAAAGACCAGACCCATCAGGCATTTTCGGAACTCCACATGTCGCCCAATTCGCAAAGGGCTTCGTAATCAGTATCGCTCATTTCTGGCGTGTCTTTTTTGCCCTGCGAGCGATTGTATCCCTCGACGCAGCTCGCAAATTCCCAAACAGTCATTTCTTTGACCTGTGCGGGCGTGAACCCTAAGACGGCTCCGCTTCCGTAGATGCGGCTAAATCGCCATTTTCTTCGGGGGGTGTCGGGTTCGTCACCTCCCCTTCGGCTTCCCCCGGCTTGTCATCCTCATAACCGACGATGGCCGCTCCAAGGACATTCATGGCAGGGACGATGAAATCGCGAAGCGGGTATTCCTCGCGTAAATCCATAACCTTTTTGCGGGCCTCACCATCTGGCATTCCGGCACCGATCAGGCCAAGGCGCAAAACCTCAAACGGATATTGCTGACGGTAGGTGCGCCCGGCCAAAGCGTTAAAGATGTACTCAGGCCCAGCGTCGCACTTGTCTTGCAGGATTTCGATTTCACCGTACCGAAGGGCGAAGTCATGCTCGCCCCCCGGCCATCGCATCTGCTCAATCTTGCGACCCATTAGATCACGTTGTTGTAGGTAAGCTCGCCATCCGAGGCCATCGAAACGCTGACCTGTGCCTTTTCGCCGATGTTGCCCGTTACCTCGAAGGTTTCAACGTGCAACGCGCCTTCCCAATACTTGCCGTTCACGGTGTCCGTGGCCGCGCCGACATAAATCCGGGCGTTGATCGACGTTGTATCACGCCAAGCAGCATCCCAAGTGTCGATTGCCTCTGCGGCAAGGATGCCCGAGCCAGAAACGGACACAGAAAGGCTGGCAGTTTCGCGCTCAACCCAAGACGGCAACTCGGGATCGTCGCAGTCCGGGACGTTGACTTCATTCAGGTTCTTCGTGAACGAAATACTGTTATTCGACAGCCCGCAAGGCTTCAAGAACGTGCCGGGATTGCCCGTGTCCTCGAGAAAGATGCCCACAAGTGAGCCTTTGTAGGTGGTTGGTTGTGCCATCAGTCGTTTTCCTTATCTGTGACAGGTTTGAGGGCGTCCAATGACTTACCCTTTGCAATGCAGGCGCGTGTTAGATTGCTTCGCACCTGTCCCTTGCGAAAAGACTGAACAACATTGCCTTTTGGGGCAAAGTCGAAGTCTTTCACAATCTCATATGATTTAGCCATTGGCATAGACCCTTCTGATCTCAGCGTTGACTTTCCGGGTGATCCGGCTGCGAATGCGGCGCTTTAGAACCTGCCACGACCCCAGGAAATAGTCGCTGGCTGGTGTACCCCCCCGTGTTCCGAACTGCTGCAGCTTTGCGTTCTGAAACGGTATCCCGCGAGAGTTATAGACCATCGTTGTCTCGTCTCCGGCGTAGACGGTTGCTTTAATCTGGCCAAACTTTTTGTCTGCCACAGTGCCAACCGTAACAGCGCCTGCTGGGGCGTCGCCAAACGTCCAGCCGATACTGTCGCGCAGCTTACCCTGATCACTTGGAACCCGCGATTTCATCATGGCCACCAACTCGTCGCAGCCGTCGGTTATAGCGCCCTTAGCAGCCTCCTGAATGCTCTCGGGAATGCGCTGAGAAATCAGCACAGCCAAATCATCGACACCACGTAGGGGCATCAGTTTTCCTCGATCATCGCTTCAAACGTGACAATCGCGTGCGATGTGATCCCGTCAGGGTCGCGCTGATAGCGGATGTCCAAGATGTCGATGCTCAAAAGCGCATGTTGATTAAGCTGCCCGATGTCATTCAGGACAGCTCGCTTGACCTCATGCACAATGGCCTTTGCCTCTTTGAAACCACCCTGCTTTTCGGACCACACATTCACAGTGAAAGTATGATCCGACAATGTGAAGCAATCGGCTTCGTCGGGGCGCTCTTGCCCCTCACCGAGGGTAATGAACGGGGCAATATCGCCAGCCATAGGAACCCGGTCATAGATGCGGCTTCCAACAATTGCAGTCAGGGCTGCGCGGGAAATAAGTGCGTCATAAATCGCGGTTTGTAGTTCGTTCGCAGCGCTCATATTGCAACACCGCTTTCGGCTGTGATCTCCAGAAACAGCCGGTCATCTGTCAGCACAACGGACCGAACGTTATAGTCGGTGTCGGTCCGCTTATCCCTGATTTTCCAGTGTGAATTGATTTCAAGCAATTCACGACAATCGCGAACCGTCATCACAACAGGTTGCTTGCCTGTCAGCCTTGCGCTCTGGACCGTCTCTCCGCCCCGCAGGAAGCGAAAGTTAGCGCGGCAAGTATGCTCTAGTGTCCAGCCTTCCTCTTCACCTCCCTGCCCGTCTGAAGCAGGCGAGGGGCTATACAGATCAATGTGATGAAACAGGTTCATTAGCTAACGATTGAAACACGATCATCAAGGACCGCGACAACTGTGCACGTAGTGGCCGTTCCGACCCGACGAACCTGAAAAGGTGGAATGTATCCAACCTGAACGCCGACAAACGTCACCCATTCACCATCAAGGTTCTCTGCAGGCAAAACCTGCAAATCAGTACCACCACCGATAGACGTCACAACAACGCCCTTCGCAACGTCAGCAAGGTCTGTGCCGTCATTCGGCGTGACTGTGGCACTAGCCCTTCCAAATCCTTCGGGGCCAAGGTTCACGTTGTTATAGCGATCACCCATCAGACTTATCCTTCTTCTTGGCTTTCTTGCCTTCAACAACGCCGATTTTGCGCAAATGATCCGCCATCTTTGACGGGCAAATCAGCTTTTCGCCCGCCTCAAACGGACGCCCGCCGTAAATGTGAGGCTTAGTAAATGTGACTGTTTCTTCGTTCATAGTCCGACCCTTCGATATCCGGCCAACATGGCCGCTATAACTTCCCGCAATCGCTTTGGATCAACCGTGTGACGCTGATCAAACATCACGGCGATATAGTAATGAGCGGCTGCTTTGATTTGAGCGGGAACGACTGCATATCCCGCTGAGTATTGCACTGTGATCGGCGCATTAGCGCTCGGCCAAGTCTCTCCTGAATTGAGACAAATCTTTTCGCCATCTAAGGTGTAGATATCACCCAAAGTTTGCGTCGCATTGTCCACGTCAATATACGTGACACTTGCGATTGCCGCATTGTCGGGGAAGGCTAGGGCCACATCCGAAAAGCTGCTGAATTTCTCTGTAAACGACTGGACCGATACAGGGCGACCCAAAATCCCATCATAAGGATCAGCGATGTAGTGCTCAGCGGCGTCAATCAACTGCGCCAACATTGCATCATCGTCGCTGTGACTGATTTGCAAATACGCCTTGACCTCATTCAAGTCTAAGAATGTCGGCATCACAGTCCTCCGAAAATGGGCGCGACCCGCGAGCCGCGCCCAAAGCTGTTAGACAACTTCGTTGTGATAAACGAACGCTTCTGGACGTGTGACTTCGAGCGCGAGACGCTTCTCAAAGAGAATAGTCATCAGGTTGCGCTGGAAGTTGTCCTCGTCCTCTGTGGACATAAGGACGGTCATGCCCATGCGATCCCAAATCTGAGCCGCAAGGCCAAACGCACCGATCAGGAAGTCACCGGGGTCCATGCTGTCGGACGTAACGACAGGCATACCCCAAAGCGTTGGGGTCGCGCCGGTTGTCACAGAGGAGAACAGATAGTGATTGTCACCATCCTTGAGCAACTCGATCTCAGCCCAGCTATCAGGCGACATAACGATGCCGCTTGCGGGATACAGAGCCTTGCGGACCTGCAGCTTCGCAACGCGGATATCATCCACCATCGTTGTAGGCGTGTAGCCTGCGAGAGTGGTGTTGTCGTAGGCTGTCGCCTGCGGCAGAACGCCGGACAAGTTGCCGCCAGTTCCGTCGCCCGTAAGCAATTGCGCTTCCTCAACAAGGTTGAGGCCGTAACGACCACGACCGTCAATGTAGCTGCGCAGCATCGGTGCATCGTCCAGAGCTTCCATCGAAGCCTTGAAGCGGTGGGCGATCTTTTGCACGGGCAACGTAACCTCGCCGAACGTCAGGTCAGACAATGGCTTGACCGCACCTTCCGCAACTGGCGCTGCGTTATTGGTGTAGCCAGTCTCGCGAATTGAGCGAATGGCATTCGACGTCGTTGTACCCTGCAAGAACAAATTGCGGATCTGCAATTCGATCTGCGGGGGCGCAACAAAGCCGCTTTCCTGCTCGGGCACCAAAACGTTGCGCGAAACACCCGTCGCAATGTTGCCCGAGTTGAGGATATCTTTGACCTCAACAGACACACGGCCTTGCTCAGTCAGGTTCGCCGCCTTGAATGCGTCGCTTTCAATGAACTGCTGGCCAATGGTCTTGCGCTCTTCGAAGCTGCGCTGCTTGGCGAGCTTCTTTTCGATGGTATCAAGGGCTTCATTGATGCCTTTGATTTCCTCGTTGGTGCCGTCGATCCGACCTTTGATGTCGGTGGCGTCTTCTTCAGACTTGGTTTTCAGATGGTCAATCTGCTCGCCAAGATCGTCAGATTTCTTGTCCCGCTCATCCAGCAGGCTTTTGAACTCGCCTTTCAGCGCGTCCATATCGGCAGTATCAAGTGCCATGATATTTTTCCTTCTAAGGGCCTAGCGCGTCTCTCGACGGGCGTTGTGGCGTTAAGCGCGTAGGTCGCGCAGAATACTGCGAACATCATCCGCAGTCACTTCTGATCCGGTGGCCTCGCGCTCATCCGAAATCATCCCAGCAACATCAGCCGCAGCCTTCATTGCCAGTCGCTTGGACAACCCAACGTCGCGCAAGGCTGCCTCAAGTGTTCTCTTTATCTCCGCAGGGTCTTCCATTTCAGAGATGCTCTTGATTTGGTCAACAGTGGCCTCTTGCAGCATCGGAAACGTCACTAAAGACACTTCCCACAAGTCCAAATCCTTCAATTCACGTCCCGCTTTGGTCTTTGTGGCCTTGCGGGTGCGGTAGCCAATCGACATGCCGTCAATTGCTTTGTCTTTGATCAGCGAAGCGGCCTCTTGGCCTTTTTGCACATCCATATTGATCTGGCCGACCACCAGAAGGCCCGTGCTGTCTTGCTCGGCTGACTTCCAGCGCCCAATCGGCTGAGAGGGATCGTGCTGCCAAAGCATCTTTGGCATGCGGGCCGAAAGAGACTGCGAAAACGCACCCTTTACGACAATATCGCCGCCTTGATCCTTAATGCCGAACTTAGAGGCATAGCCCTCAATCTCGCCTTTTGTTCCGACCTCTACGTCAAGGCTGCTAAACTTGTGATCCAGCATCTTCCTGCTCCTTTCGCGGGGCCAGTTGGTCGCCCTGCTTGTGTTCCGCCAAACGGAACGGCGATTTACCCTGCCGCACCTCGTTTTCGGTCATCCATGGCTTGTTTCCGCCGGCCCCGAGGGCCTTAGCGTAGATTTCGGCTCGCATTTCCGGCGTTGAACGCATCAAGGCGCTTTCGTCCATCTCGGCAGTGTAATTCGTGCCGTTCAGCAATGAGAAACCCAAAGCCGCCTCATATCGACCAACCCAAGGGCCAATTCCATGAACCTGGTGAAACAGCATCACATCTGACACCGCGCCCTGTGCGCCAGAACCTTCGGTCTGCATCAAAAAGTAAGGATGAACCCCATAAACACGGGCAACCTCTGCCACTTGGAATTTCATTGTCTCAAGCAACTGCTGATCAGCAGGCGATTGCATCAACTGGTCAAACTTTGCATCGAAGTCCACAACGGCAATTCCGCTTGTGCCAAATTGCGACACCCAAGCCGATTTGAGCTTCTTAATAGCCCCGTCAGAAGTGCCCTCTTTGGCTGTGATGATCCCGTAAGGCGCATTAGCCTTCGACAAGTTGGCTTGCCGGTCCTGCATGCGCGTTGAAAGCCCTAAGACACTTGCACAAGACTTGGTTGTGTTCATGCCGCTGATCATGTCCCAACGGGGATTTGTGATCTCGATAATGTCTTCGCGCTTAAAGTAGCCCGCAAATTCCTCATTCGGGATCTGCACGGCGAGAACGTACTCGCCATCCTTCCAAACCCAACCATTAGCCATCCAAAGAGGATGCAGCGGCATGATCTCTATCGGCTGCTTACGACTATTTCGGCGAATCCAAGCGCGACCTGTGCCGGTAAATACCGCGTGGAGCGTAATCGTCTCGCGTAATTCCACAGCGGTCATAAAGTCGTTGGGACGTTTGTTCAGGAGCCGATTAAGCCGCTCATCAATGACCTGCTGACCACTTTCATCCAGCAGGTTAACCGGCATCATCCCCATGCCATTCGCCAAGATAAACCCCGCACGAACCGCAGCGGATACCTTGCTAAATTCTTGGTGGCCATAGATGCCAAGACTGTTCCAAAAGATGCGGTCCTCTTTTGTCTCAGCTTGGATGCTGTGAGACTTTCCACGCACCCTGTTGATCAAGTTGCCAAATCGGCTCATAGCACCACCAACTCAGCGTCATCGTCGTCAAGATAAGAGCTATCGTTACGCCCTTCCATTGCCGCCGTGGCCGATCCAACAGCCATCGCGATAGTCACAAGCCCGTCAATCCGCCCCCGCGACACGTTCTTGTCAAACATTCGGTTTTTCATAGCATCAGCCCTCACAACCGTGTTCGACGCGCAAATGTCGGTCAGCTTGTTTTCGTCAATCAGAACCGTGCCGTTTAGCATGTGGTCCTCAAGCTGCGTGATCGACGTAGGCATGCACAGGAAAGCACCGTCAAACGACACCTGCATGCCCTGCTTATGCCTAACAATCTTGAGGCCCGAGCCTTCCGGCTCGTCCGGCCCCTCATAAAGCCAATGCGCGAAACCCTGCCGCGTCATTTCTTCCATCAGCTTCTCAAGATGAGCGCTATCAACCGCCATCTGCACAACGTCATGCACCGCACAAAGATCAATGATCTGCTTGGCTACAAAGCTATAATCAATCACCCGGCCCGGTGTGATATTCAGCCTTCCAGCCTCGGCAAGCTCCCGGTAGGGTATGTGATCGGCAGTTGCGCGATCATCCACCTCATATTCTCGCGTCCAATACCATGTTTTGACCGCAAGAACGTCACCCTCCCAGCACCCAGACACCGCTGTGAGGTCGTTTTTCTGCGATAGATCGAGGGATAGATGTAAGCGCCGACCTTGCATCGCTGCTTCATCGACAACGCCCTTGGACGCTTCCCACGTTTCCTCGCTTGTCCAAAACCCTGCAGACCCAACCGGAATGCCAAAATACAGCCTTTTCGTCGTCAATGCCGTGCTGATTTGGTGCTTCGCAGTCGCTACCAGCTTCCGAACATTCTCCACCGGGTAAGTAATGCCCAGAGCGGGCAACGCTTTTACCCAGCAACTTTCGTCCTCAAACGGCTTGTCGTCCTTATCGACCCTTGCGATGTAGGCAAACACGCTGTCATCGGGGAACTCGTCCCGCAAAATCTTTTGGCATAGATCCGAATAATCAGTTCCTACCGTTTGATCTATCGAGGGCGTATTCGTTCCAAGCATCAAAATGCTGTCGCCGTGCTTTTTGGTAACGGCAGCCTTCCAAGTCTCAACACCCTTGTTAGACTTCATTTCGTGAACCTCATCCCCACAAACGAGGATGGGCTTTGGCCCTGAAACGCTGTCGTTGTTGGCAATCGGCAGCATGAATGAATTAGAAGCCGGATGCTCCAGCTTGTAAGTCAGATCACCAGAGCCACGGCAGAGAAACCCGTTGTCCTCTAGTGTCTCGCCACCTCGCCCAGGTATCGGCGACTTAACCATTGCCACAGCATCGCGGAACATGACCTTCGCCGTGTCTTTCGTCTCACCGATGCAGTAAACCTCGGCCCGCTTTTTGCCGTAGAACCCCGAAAGATACAGACCAATCGCGGCCATCAAGGGCGACTTTGCTTGCCCCTTTCCAGTTTCCAGCCAGACAAACCGAAACCGGATATACCCGTTGACGTCCTTCCAGCCGAATATAGAACCCACAACAAAGACGTGCCACGGCAGCAACGTGAATGGCTCGCCTTCCTTAGCACCCTCTGTGATCGTCAAAACGGCAGGGAAGAACTCAATCGCGTCCTGAGCCGCTTCTATATCCCAAGTCAGCCCACGCTCTTTGCCATCCTTGAGGTCACGCAAGTGCCGCTCACACGCCCTTCGCACGTACTGACCTGCAACTATTTTCCCCGCAACAACGTCCCTTGCGTATTGCGTGGTTTGGTCAGTGAGGGTGTCGGGCAAGATATTTGTCAGCCTCAGTTTCTGGCGGCTTGCGCTTGGCAGCTTCTATCTTCGCGCCGATGCTTTCGGGCGTTATGGCCAGCGCCTTTTCCATTTTGGCGACCTGATCTGACAACTTTTGAACCGCCGACCAACGATAACTGAAAAACTCGCCTCCCTTTTCGGATTTACTGATTGGCCCCTCAGCTAATGCCAGCGGATGCAGGTGATGATACTCAACCGCCGCTCTGACAAGTCGGTCAACAATCCTTGCACGAACCGCATTCCACAATTCCCGCGCCTCAAGATCGGACTTATACTCAGCCCAAAGAACACGAGCCATTTCAGCCATTTCCGCGCCCTGATCGTGGCCCGCAAAAATGTCGCCGTATCGTGGTTGACGCATTGTCATAGGGTACGTGCCTCTCAGAACTGGATATTTCGCACGGAGGTGGGTGTCAGGTCCGCAGCCCCACTCACTTGTATTTTTTATCGGGGGGGTCTGTTCACCACCCGTCATCACGCTGCATTCTCTTGCTGCGTTCGATCCGTCTCTTATCGCCGTCGTGGTATGCCTTGCTTACCAGTTGCAGGTTTGCCTCGTCCCACATTAGCGCCTCGTCGCCCCTGTGCGGAATGATATGGTCTACCACTGCGCTATGAGGCTGATTGTGCCCGCCTGTCAGTGGTGTTCCTGTCTGCTGGCACACCATGCCGTCCCTTGCCCTTATCTTGGCTGTGAGCCGCTGCCAGCGCTGCGTATTGTACGGGTACTTCGACAGGGTGGGTTAGCTTTGCGTCCAATGGCTCAGCCCGCGAAGCACTTCTTCCTCAGTCCCTCGAAGGAGGCCAATCTCATAATGCCGCGTTCCTACCCAGTCGGGGTTTATGACGGGAAAGAAAGCACCGGGATCAAAACCCCTGCGCTCTCCTGTCAGTGTTTCAATCAGTGTTGTCCGGTTGCCGTCATCATACACCCGCATCAAAACGCCAGTGACGTCATCCAGCTTGGGGTTGTTCTTCCACAAAATGCGAATAGGGCTTTCATCGCCATAGGCTCTGTTGATCAGCATCGGCATGCCTCTATTTGAATTGCCTCAGGTAAGCCCACCTCAATGCCTTCGGGCATGACAATCGTCACAAGATCGGGCAATGAAACGCAGACTTCATACTCAGAAAGGCTTGCGAATAATTGTGGCTCACCCACTGAGAACTCCACATCTTGGGCGCAGATATGGCCTCCACCCGCCCCCGCATCTACGACCTGCAAGCCCGCAGAGTTGTTGGCGTTGATTGAGACTTGGTTTTGAACGCGAGCATCAAGGATGTTGTTGTTCGCACCCGTTAGATTGACCTGATAGGCCCCGTCCTCAAACTCAATTCTGTATCCGTTTATGACCTCAACCGTGCGAGCCAAGGTAAGACCCGAAAGCGAAACAGGCGCGTTACTGGCCATAATCGTGTCGTATGGCATCCCCTCGCCGTCCTGAATATCGTGTATCTCCGCCCAAAAGCTGAGAACATCCAACTCAAAAACATCCGCGCTGATCGGCGTTAGGTCGGACTGCGGAACAGTCACAACCCTTGTGATCCAATTGACAGAATACGCCATAGCCTACCCGGTTGGCCCACTTCCAATCATTGCGGCGGTCCTGCCGTTAAGTGCTGCAAGCATAGCCTCAGATTGAGCGAGCTGGGCTTGCAGCTTCTTAACCTGTGCATCCAGTGCAGAAACCTGCTCTGATAGGTTCTTTGCGGCCTGGAGTGATGCGTTTGCGTTTCTCTCTGCCGCCACAAGACGGCCCAGAGAAAGACCCGGCTCATTACTCATCGGATGTACGGATAACCGTAGTAGATCCGCCCGCAGAACCGAGCGTGCCGGTTGTCTCAAAGGTCTTGATGGGCGTGCCTGCACCGTCCCGCACCCTGATAAACAATGGCCGGTCAGCAAGGTAAACGCCGGTGAATGTCTCGGTAGTAGCCGTGGCCAGCTTATCTATGTAGCTGATAAACACATTGTTTGCCGTCGTTGCATTTACTGCAGCAAAATCCTCGTTTCCATCAGTGCTGGTTATTGTGAATGTCGAGCCAGTGTAGCTGGAATATTCCAAGCGGCGGAACAGTCCACTGTCATCCTGAACCCGAATTGTTCCACTGGCCGGGGTGTCGCTTGGGATTGCTGTGGAAACAACAATGGAAGTGATATCGTCTGTTGAAAGTGTGCCGCTGAGCGAGAGCTGCGATACATCCAATGCGCCTCCGCTTTCAGGCCCCACGAGAACGCGGTCCTCACCGACCACAAGTCCGTTAACTGAGAACGTGACATTGTTCGGCGGCTGAACTGATGCACCAGTCAGGTCTGTCAGGAGATCAGAGGCCGACAGATCGGCAGGCTCAATACCCAAACCATATGCGCCAATAATCGCTGAGCCTGTAGATTGGCCTGCGAAATTGGGCGACGGAACGTAGCTCGTCACGGTTACATTTACATCAGCCGTCGCAGCAGATGTGCCGCCGGTAATTGTAGTGTTGTCCGTTGGGGCCGATCCGGTGAGGAGCTGGATCCACATAGTGGTTCCGGCGGTCGTGCTGTCGATAGCCAAAAGTTGGCCTGTGCCACCAGCCCAAGAAACCGCCTCCGGCTCCACAAATGTCCCAGTCGGGTTGTCAATGGCAATTTCGTGGGTAATTCCCCGGAACAACTCACCCGGCAAGCCGTACAGGGTTTCTGCTGACCCCTCACGTGTCAAATATTTGGTGTATTCGTAGAATGTGTTGATCGAGTTGGCCCCGATATCCCACTGCGAATAGTAGAACTCGTCTACGCCATCGCCCGAAACATCAGCGCCGATATAGCCCTCGTTGAGGTTGGTAATGTCGGCAATTGCCCCGATTGTGGCTTCAAGCGTCTGGTTGTTCAGGTCGTCGCTTTCGGACAGTGCCAGAACGTTGTTGCCTCGGGCTGTACCGTTGATCGAGAACTCTGCAAAAGTCTTGCCGTAATTTCGGGTTGTGCCGACAAGGCGACGTCCGTCGATATCTACGCCGCCGTCGCGGACCTTGATCATAAAACGATGCGAGATACCCGCCGCGCTGTCGCTGTTCAGGCCGCCGTTGCTGTTCCACCAGTCATCTGCAAGAACTGCACCGTTCTGGATAATCTGGATCGTTGGCGTGTTACCAAAGTTCACGATACCATCGTAAATCGTGTTGCCGCCTGCCTGAATGATCGAGCCATCGTAGAGATGCTCGGCGGCGTTGTCGTCAATGTTAAAGCCATTGATCATCGTGATGATGTTATCAGTTGATCGATCAGTTGGCGTTTGGATGGTAATGTCCATCTCGTCATCGCCAACAAAAGTGGCGTCATCCGCCAAATCTTCAATCCAGCGGTGAAACTCGATCACGGTGGCATAAGACGGGGCGGCCCCGCCGTGGTCATCGCCAATATACCGGACATCACCAGTCGCCTGATCAACGGACCAGTCAGCAGCTACAATAGGCATTCAAGCCTCCTATTGATCTAAAATTTGGTTGATTGTCGCGGAAAACCCCGCGCCCGTGATTGTTCCGCTGCTTTCAATCGGCCTGTAAAATGGCGGCGATGATGCCTTGCGGACTCGGTAGGTTATGGGCAGGTCGCCCTCAAAGTTTCGGCCAAATGTCGCAGGATCGGTAACGATGATCTCATTGACCAGAATGTCGCCCGCCGTCACGCTTCCAACAGTTGCGGCAGCCTCAACGTAGAGCCTTGAGCCGGGAACAATCCCTGAGAAAGCCACAGGTACTGCATTAGAGATTGTGCACGTCCCTGCGCCCGTATTGGTGCAAGTGGCGGCGTCAGACCCGTTAAGCATATTAATAGTTATGTCATCAGGGCTGTTAACCGTGATGTCGGTCGTATTGCCTGAAAACTTACAGGCGTCGATGTTCACTTCCCCGGCAACAATTGCGGCTGTCGCATCAATGGCGATGTTGTTGTTCGCAAACGTCATTCCCGACACCAAACTAGATGCGTCCATGACAAGTGCCGTTGTGGCGGTGGATGTTAGGACTGATCCATTCTGAATAGTCGCGCCGTTCTGTGTGATCGTTCCAGAATTGGTTATCTTGGTTCCGTCAAGCGTGAGACCCGCCCCACCAACAAACGAAAAAGCCCCGTCGATCGTACTGTTGGTAATGTTCCAAGTCCCAGAGACATAAGTCATCGTGACTTTCGGAGTTCCAGGAGCCTGAATTGTAAAGCCGTCGAAGGTCACAACTGACCCAGCGTTTTCAACTACAATCTCAAAGAAATCCGCCGCTACCGGAACATCCGGGAAAATGATCACCTTATCGGTATCAGAGAAAGCATAGGAAGACGCTGCGCTTCCAAAGTACATCTTGCCCTGCATGTACACGACACCCTCACGAGTAGTGAGGAAGCCATAGCGATTGCCTGTTGTCCCTTCGTCTGTGTCAATCCACTCTTGCAGGGTTCCGCCCACACCTGTGCCTCGAAGCCCGGTGCCAATGGTGATCTGATCGACCAAGCCATTGTTGAAGTTACCCATAATCCCGGAGGTGGCATCAAAGCGCCCACCAAAAACGTTAGCCGCAGATAGCTGCGCGGGATTTCCCGTCGTTGTTAACCCACCTGATACCGCGTCAAAATCGGATGCCGGATCAATTATATATGGCAGGAATAGCGTTGTGGGTGATTTGGTGTCCGACCCATCAACGAACCATTCGCCGAAAACCGTTCCAGATGTCCCGCAAACAATGCCAAGGCCACCATTGACCTTTGTGTCCAATTTTCCCGGCGTTAGAGACCCGAGAATAACAATAATGTGGTCGCCTTCGTTTACACCGCCGGTCGCAAAGTTGCGTGCTGTTCCGGTGTGGTAAAATCGCGTCGTACCCGAACCCACCTTAGCGCCGTAGGATGACACGCCCTGATAGGAAAGCTCTCCCTCAATGCCACCGTTTGCCCACCCGGCTTGGCTTTCGGCGTTGTTCTGAACCGAACCGACTAGCGCTACCGCCACTTGGAAAGCTCCCAAAGAGCAATCGCTGCAGCCTCTCTTGGGTAAAGAGACGTTTCTACAGGAATGGTAAGATATCTACCCATCTCAAAATTCCCCGCCGCTCCACCGATCACTAGCCAAGCATCGCCAATGTCTGCGCCATCAACAGAAGGATGCGGGCCGACCTCTAGGAAAACCCTCTCTCCAGACAATTGATCGACGCCGGTAATCTCTCGCACCAAAACGCTATCGTTTATCGCGGGAAACGGCTCACCCGTTTCGTTGACTACGGCCAGCTCAGTAACGCCAAAGGCTGCGCAAAGTTCATGCCATTGATGCGCTGCGTGATTAGTGCCGCTTGATACATCAACATCAAATGGCTGGTGGTGAATGCACAGCTTCATCGTGTTCACCCTGATAACTGCCGCCCTCGACATTCCCGCAACAGACAGAAAGCCCCAATCCACAGCGGGTAGCATGTGCGATGACCAGCGACGGCGGGCCGGTTTGGAGTGTGGCGGGGTATTGGCGAAGGTGGCAGGATTTGAACCTACGACACGCGGTTTTGGAGACCGCTGCTCTACCAGACTGAGCTACACCGACTAAATTGGCCCGCCCTATCACCGCCGGTTAGACCGAAAGCAATTATCTTTGTTGAGGCCGACGGGCAGCTTTCAACGCATTGCCTCGCTATCTCCACAAGGAGGCCTGCAAATCCAGAGGCAAACAGAATTGCAGACATTGACCGGCTTTACTGTCCGGTATTTCAAATAGGTCTATTTGGGATAGTTATCAGGCCTAGCGTCAGTACGCCTCGCCCGTATTGTACAAATATACGACTGTTTATTTCCCGTCAATAGCAAAGGTGATCGGCCACAACATCTAGTGTTTCCCGAAACCGCGTATACCCTCGCACAAAACCACCTCGAATGGCGCTGCGAAGTGGCTTGTTGTGCCAGCACACCGCCTCAATAAGGCCCCGGTTTGATTGCAACACCGGCTTCATCACATGGACCAACCGGCTATTTGCGCCAACCTGAATTGCCACGGCAGCATCTGGTTTTGGCGATGACTGAACCTGCTCCTTTAGTGGCCCGCCGCTTGAAAGCATTTCAACCCGGCAATATGCCTCTTGAATGGCAATCCCCGCTTGATGCTGGCGCATTGTGATTGTCCCACGTCGCAGCATGTCATCCAGAACGATGATGCGTTTCCTCTGACCCAAATTGTTTGGGTTCTTGCCGTTGCTATCCTTGACTGCGACCAGCTTTGTGCCTGCCTTGGCTGCCTGTGTGCCTGTGCCGTGATCCCCTCCCCAAGGAATGGGTGGAACGCTTACGGCCTTTTTCAGGCGCTTGCTCTTTGATTTCGCCACCGCCCTACCCCCTCAAACCCAATGTGCGCTCAATCACGTCTAGAGCGGGTGTGCTGATACCTGCGTTGATGCGGGCTATGATCCGTTCTGTGCGCTGTTGTTTGGTCATTGCCTGCCCTACCATTTTTGCCATGACGCGGATTTCGCCCTGATCGAAACTTCTGCGGGTCAGACCAAAAAAACGTTCAGTCATTGGCGCTTCCCTCAAGGCTAAATTGGAAAACACTGAATATCGCATCATTTGCATCGGCAAATTCAATGAGGTTTTCGCCCAGCACCCGAACCTGATTATCTGGAACGCAAATTGACGAGACTTCTTCATTTTGGTCGCTGTATTGGACGATCTCAAGTCCTTGCGAGCCGCCCCTAAACTTGAACCTAGCCATCACACCACCTCATATCGCGCATTGGCGATCCGCTTGAGCCTGCCCTGCCCCACAAGGGCGCTTACATCGTTGCTGATTGTTTCCATGCGAACGCAAAGAGCATCTGAGACTTCGGAGGTGAGAGCGCCGGGGTTTTCAGCAAAGAAGCCCAGAACATGCTTGCGTCGTCTTTGAACAGGGCGGGTTGTTCCGGCATTTGCACTCGACTTTGGCACTGGCGGCAGTCGCGCCCACAACGGGGGAACATGGCCCAGCTTTTTCAACATCGCCTTGCGCAGGGCGTCTTCACTCATTGCGTCAAGACGACATGGCGACGGAGAAGCCCGTGGGGTGGCGGTGCGTGGTTTTGTGGTGGGTGTGCCCATGTAGCCCACGGCTTGGCGTTCTACGGGCGGCTGTGGGGCTGGTGTGGGCTTCCAAGGCTCCTGCGGTAGTGTGATCATTGGTCTGCTCCGAGTTGGTTTTCGACCCAAGATAGCCATGAGGTATCGTCCCCATATTCTTCTCGCCATTTCTTGGGTTGCCTGTGAATTGCGATCTTTGAGGCGTCGAAGTTGCCTTGATGGTGGCCCTCGCAAAGAGCTATCACCATCGTGTCGGGTGCCTTGCGTGTTCCGTACCTGCCGTGAATGCAGTGATGTACGGTTGTCCGGCTTTTCTGTTGCATCCCGTACTCGTAGCAAATGACGCATGGCAGCTTGGCAACGCGGGCCATGTGTGCCCTGCCCTCTGGTGTTGATTGAGGGTTGCCGGTCTTTTGCAGCGGGGGAAGGCCGGATAGGTTCATGCCGTCCACCTAACCCCATGGCGGTCACCATATTCAGCAATGACCGTTATCAGGTCAGCCATCTGTGACTTACTCAGGCGCGATGACTTAAAGCCCACTGGGAACGGCCCAGAATTGTCTAGCCCCTCACAAAACTGCACTTGATGGCCAAGGCTATGCATAAACGCGGCCTTCCAAGTGTCGGTGGTCCAATTGCGACCCTCTGGCTTGGCCCGAGATATATCCGAAAGCATAGCCCACATTTTAGCGTTTTGATCTGCGTTTCTCGTGGCCTCACGCACGTTGACAACCGCCCCGTCAGGAGCGGTGTCGATGAGCAAGTGAGCGTTGGCTCGTTGCGCATGGCCAGTCAAAAGCACAGTCTGACCTGCCATCACGCGGCCTCCTGTGGTGCTTGCAAGGCTGGGTCGTCTGGGATCATCCCGCGCAGCATCTTCTCTTTCTGATCAACCTCCGCCAAAAATTCTGTGATTGCTGACCTAAGCTCACTGATCACTTCTTCGTCTCTATCAACCCGAAGAATTATCATCTGCAATTCACTGGGAAACTCGGGATTGAACGAAACAAAATCGCACCATTCTGCCCCCGTGCACTCCATCTGCCACTGCATTTGAAGGCTGTAGGCACGATCCATTTTTCCCCCCAAAAGGTTTTTCATGTGTTTCGCAAGCTGTGGGCATTTAATCTCAACCAGACCCAAGCCGCGTTGAACCAACCCATCAGGAGACGCCCCTGATCCTGCAAGGGTTGGGTGCGGGATGAAGCCCACCTCATCGACTGCATTGCCCGATGTCAGCGTGTAGAAAGCACGGGCCTGATCTTCGGTTTCGCTGCCATGCTCCATTGCGGGGCTTTTGAACGTCTCAATCGGCTTTCCTGTCAGGCGCTCACAAACGATTTGCGCCATGTAGTTTTGGTAGCCTGCTGTCGTCTTATCCATCATGACATTGACCAGCATTGAGGCGGTTACTTTGCCCGCACGCGCGGCAAGCCATTCATCGCTTCCCTGAACCTCACGCATCGACTTTAGCCTTCTTTTTCTCAAGCATCGAAACCGCCTGATCAAATTTCTCAACTGGGAAGTTAGTCAGATCTGGGATACCGTCACCCTTCCAGCCAAATGCTTTGTGAAACGTCGCCTCGTCGGTTTTGGTCTCAGTGATCAGATCGCTCAGAACCTTAAATTGCTGCGCAGTTAGGCCCTTTGCGGACGCTGTTTGTGCGTCGTCATCAACTTCATCACCCGACGAAAGGCCAAGAATGCCAAAACCGGTATAGCGCTTGAGATAGGTTTCGGTTGAGCCGCTGGCTTGCAGCGCATTCATCGCCTTGCCTGTGTCCCTTGGTCCACTCAAATCGGTGCTAATGCTGTGACCTTGTGCATGGCGAACAATCGCCCTGACGTGGATAACATCGCTTTCAATGTTGGCCTGCCAATTGAGAGACAACCCGTGCCGCGACAAAACAGGACGAACCGTCCTGATCAAATCGTCTAACGTGGAGTATTTGTTTTTCAGGTGCGTGTTGTTTCCCGAGCGGGGTACGTCTGGCATTTCGGCCATCGCTGCGGCGAAGGCTTGGTTGAAAACCTGCTCTGCCTCTTTGTTCATCTGCCGTTCGCGCATGTCCATTAGCGCCGTAACACGCTCCATGGGCAGGTCAGGGTTCATTGCGACCCGTTCAATCATATCCACCATCGGATCGTTTGCGATAACGTCCGCTTGAGTGTTGGCTGTGATTTTTGTTACTTCATTCATGATTGTGGCCCTCCTTCGGCCATGGTTGTGGCTGGCGAGGTGGCATCCTCGTCGGCCTTTTTCACATCTGCCCAATCGGTTCCGACTAGTGGCGGGATGTGAACTGTTGCTTGGATTTTCTTGCGGGCCATCCTTCTAGCTAGAGCGAAAGCTGCCGCCTGCCCCGCATAGCCCGCATCGTTGTCGCCAAAAATTACCACCTCTGTGACGCCATGAGGTGGCTCCCACTCGGCCAAGAGGCCCGCATTGATCGCTGCCCATGTTGGAACGTTGAACCGATCACCGGCAGCCATTGCCGTTTCGATCCCCTCAGCAATTCCAAGGACCGAACCAGCCTTTGCCAACCTCACAGCGCTACCGTTTGGAATTGATCCCGGTGTGACCATTCTCGGGTTATCAACAGGCGCTTTTTCACCGTCCTGCAAAAACGTCCTGTGAAGCGAAACAGCTTTGCCGTCTGCGTCCTGTATTGCCGCAATGATTGCGGGAAACGACTTGCTGGCAGAATACCGAGCTGACTTGCAGAACCTCAAACTGGGTGGATACACATTCTGATCGATACCCCGCGCAGCAAAGTAGCGGTGGGCATAGTCGCCCTGCTCAATGGGCCTGCTTTCATTCCAGAGATTGACCCGGAATTGCCGTTTGTCATCCTCCGACATTCCAGACTTGGGAGCCTCAGCTTGCGCCAGCCCAACCAATGGCCGAATGTGCGTAACGGCGTCTTTAAACTGCCAGCCTTTCAGCTTCATAACCAGATCTACACCAGAACCAGCTCCACAAGAGTTGCAGAACCAAGTTCCCCGCCCGCCCTTGTCATCAAACCGAAAGCGGTCAACACCACCACACATTGGGCATGGCCCATGCTTGCCGCTCAATTCTTTCTGGCTCATCCCAAACTGTGAGAGGATGCCGCGCCAACGCCCTTGGCTTGCCTCGTGAATGTCAGGAAGCATGTGCATCACCCCGCGCCTTAGCCTTTGCGTAGGCAATCTGCCGTGATTTCACCCAGCTTCGGACTTGTGCTGGAACTGGACCGGCCACCTTTGCAGACGATGGACCAACACCGAACTTTTCACGAAACTTGTGAAACGCCCAACCGTCCGAATATCCACGCTCACGAGCAATTGAGACGAGGGCCTGATACCAGACCTTTTTTTCCTCGCCCGTGTATTCCTTGCCCTTAACCTTTCTATTGATGGCGACTAGCTCACCGTCCTCGGTCTCCACCCAACCCGCTGGTGGCTTTTGAGCGGCGCCGCAGATTGGACACTCCTTGGTTTTGGGCGGCATGACGTTGGCGCAGTCTTGGCACTTTTTGGGAAGTGGCTCTGACGCCTCGCGCTCTTTGATTTCGCGAGTACCGCGCTTTAGTTCTGACCAATCCAGATCATCTACAAAACCAAGCCGCAGAGTGTTTCCGGCATGATCCCAGATTTTCAAATCCTCGGTGCCAGGATTAACCCGCAAGCCCCGTCCAATCTTTTGTTGGTGCAACATCGCAGACCGAGTAGGGGCCGCGTCAATGATCCCCGAAACCGGCAAATCAACACCTGTGGTCATTGTTCGCACAGACCAGATCACTTGCAAATCACCGCGCCGAAACTGGTCTTGAAGGGCCTGACGTTCCAGCGTGTCGGTGCGAGCCTCCACATATGCCGAGGGGATACCTGCCGTGGTAAACTCATCCGCCATACGCTTTGCGTGCGCCACGTTGACAGCAAAGCCGAGCGTCGGTCTGCCCTCGCCGTGCAGCACGTAGTTTTGCAGAATGTCACCAACCAAGCCGCGATCCTCCATGACCTCGGCAGCGCCCTTCGCTTGGTAATCGCCCGCAACGATCTTGACGCCAGACAGGTCTGGTTCGGTTGGCGCGTAAACGGTGAACTGCGAGAGAAACCCCAAGTCCATCAACTCGCGGGTCGTCGTGCCAACAACCAAATCATCCCACTCGGTGGCCATGCCAGAACGCCCCGGCGTTGCGCTCAAGCCAACAAAGATCAAATCCGGCTCAGCGGCCATCCAGTCAACAACGGCCTGACTGAACACGTGGCACTCATCCACGATCACGACCGACGCGGCGGGCATGGCCTCGCGCCGCACGAGGGTTTGAACGCTAGCCACCTGCACCGCAGCGCTAGCCCGCGTCCTCGCATGGCTGGCCTGAATAACCCCGATGTCGTCAATGCCCTCAGCCTCGAAGGCATCAACCGTCTGGTCAATAAGGCTGATCATCGGCGCACAGAACGTAACCTTGCCGCCCTTGGCCAACGCCCCAGCCACGATGTGAGAACCGATCAACGTCTTGCCAGCACCAGTCGGCAGCGCCAGCACAACCCGACGATTGCCAGCCAATATTGAGGATTTCAACGAAGCGATGGCACGTGCCTGATATGGCCGTAATTCTTTCTTGGCTGGGCTTTCAAACATATCCTTCATGCGGCACCGCCTGACGCCGATGTTTTTTCATGGCTGGAAAGGTTGATGATATTACCTTTATCCGTGGGACATTTTGTCCCGCTTTTTAACGGGACATTTGTCCCACGGTTTAAGGAAATGTCCCGGTTTACAGCGGGACAAATGTCCCGCTTAGACTTACCGCAAAGATCGTACAGATGAGCCAAGCTAACGGCATATCTTGTCGCTCTACGCCCCCCGCCTAAGTCATTGCTTTTCGCAATAATTACGCCGTGAAGCCTCAGCTTTTCCAAGGTTCTAGTGACTGTTTTGATCGACGTGTCAGCCCGCTTGGCAAGCTTATTCCTGCCGGGGTGAACAAAACCAATGCCCGAGCGCCGGTTCTGGAACCAGTGATTGAAAAACGCCAAGGTGACGTCCCTCTCACCCTTGGTGAACGGACCAGACCTAATGCTCTGCCGCACAGATCGCCGCAGCTCAGCTTCTTTGCTGTCCATAAAGTCACCCATGGCAAGCCACCATGAGAACGCAAATGTTCTGGATTGAATTGGGATACAGAATCCCTATATTGCTGATCAACAGCATTACACGTACCTCTCGTTCAGGTCGTTTGATGTCAGAGCCGCGAGTGGGATTGCCGTCCCTTCGTGGCTCGTTTCTTTTGTACCATTTTGACGTTCGCGATCCAAGCGAATTTGGTACTTAATGTGCAATTTTCCGGGTAGCCCCATCCGCTTCGCGGCGTTAAAAATCGCTGTATTTCCAACACCATAGTGAGCTGCCATTGTTGCAATGGTCTGGGTGTACCAGCGAGATTTGAACTCACTGTCGAGCGGAATAATTCTTGGCGCTGGCATCACGAACCGACCCCCATAAACGGCACATCACCAAGCAGTTCTGGCACCTGAGAAATGGCGACTTTGACCGCCCCGCCGGGTATGTTTTTACCCCATGCAAACGTGTAGCCAAAGTGTCGATCATCGACGCCGATAGCCCTAGAAATGCCGTCAATGCTGGCCTTCATAGAGGCTATGAGGTTGTCCATATCCCGCCGCCGGTTGTCAGGCTGACAGAACGCAATGGTGAGGTGAACGCGCCCTTCCATCTTGTCCAGACCAGCCTCGCGACAGATGGCCCAAGCGGTGGTTTTCGCCTCTGCCTTTTTCTTGCTAAGACGTGACCAATGCACCCGGGCATTCGGGGAAAGGTCTTTGTCAGGCCACGGCAGGCGGATGTGTTCAGCCATTCCCAAGCCCCTCCCGCAGTAAATCCGTTGTAACGTCACAGAGGCGCACATAGACGCGCTCTGCGGCCTTGTGGCGGTTCTGAGCCTTAAGGGCGTTGTAACGGGCGCTGAGGGCTTCTCTGCGCTGTGTGAGGGGGCAGAGATTTGAGGTTGATAGAATGGGAGATTGCATGTTCATAGGAACGTCTCCTGCTTTGGTGCAGGGGTGGGCGCGGTCACAAACATATCGGGCTGGCGGTAGGCGTCCCGAACTCTTTCGCACGCTATGTCAAAGTATTCCGGGTCCAGCTCGATCCCGATGCCCTTGCGGCCCATCTTGGCGCAGGCAACTAGGGTGGTGCCGCTGCCCATGAAGGGGTCAACCACTACGCCTGCTGTCCACGCGACGACCTGATGCATGAGAGTGACTGGCTTTTCAGTGGGGTGATGCTCATTGCCGGTTCTCGGCGCAGTAATCACGTCGCAGGGGCGTTTTTGGGGGAAGAAATGGTTTGGGCCTTTATAGAAACCGCACACCTCTGTTTTTCGCCCATGCTCATGCTCGAGGTCGCCCATTGAGTGATTGTTTTTAACCCACGTGATTAGGCTTCGGGGCATTGGAACATCAGCCAAATTATCCCAGCGCATCCAAACGTATGCGGAATGATCCGGCTTGATCCGACAGGCCCATGACAGCAATTCAGTTGAACCGTCATTTGCAATGTTCCGATGCGATACGGCCCTGTGGTTGCTCTGAAATGACATCCCATACGGCGGATCAGTGACAACGGCATCCACTTCACCAAGCGCTGGCATCACCTGCAGGCAATCCCCCAGATACAGCGTCTGGTCTCCGATCACCTCTTTGCGAACGTATGTCATGCAAGCCTCCGAAAGATGCGGCGCAGCGCGTAGGACCGGCCAAACGAAACGCAGAAAAACATTGCGGTGATCCCGGCGGATTGACCCGCGCTCGGATGCAGCCCCCATAGGGGCAAAAGCCAGAAGGTTGCCGACCACGACACGGCCAGCCCTATCAGCGCGTTTGTGAAAGCCTCTAACCCGTCAAAAAATCCCCCGACGCCACCCGACGCCGGGGTAGTTGCCTCGCAGTGCTTGGGAACGGACACAGCACTTTCCACTGGTGCAATGACACCAGCTTGTGAGGCAGACAGGTACTCACGGCTTAACCCAGCCGCCGGGATAGGTGCGCCCGTCATGGGGATATCTTGGGAAGGAATGACGGGCGCTACGGCGCGGGAGGACGCCGTGTTCTGTGGGGAGGTCATGATGGGCACCCTGAAACACATTGTTTCCAGCATAAGACTTGATAATGGTGGGTAATTTTACCTAATACTAAACGAAGCATCACGCAGCCTCGCGTGACTTCGGAGCGTACTTAGGAGATTGGCCCTTGAGATACCTACGAACCCGATTTGCCGTCTTGATCGAGCAAGCGCTATCACCCTTGAGCCAGCGCCCCCAGGTTTCGGCGTTTGCCCCAACGGCATACCTCACAACGGTTGCAGGCGTAAGGTTGTGCGCCTCGGCGTAAGCCTCAATTTCTTCACATAGCTTTTCCATACCAGCATGGTAGGGAAAAATCCCTACCATTGCAACGGAAAATTTCCCCATGGCCGATATTTTAGATTTCAGCGATAAAATCTACATGGATGAACGTACATTTGCGATGCGGCTAAGGGAGGCAATAGATGCCAATCCCGATCTAACAGAGGCGGGTCTTGCCCGAGACGCCGGGCTAGACAATAGCACTATTCGCCAGCTTCTTTCCGGCAAGGCCAAAAACCCGCGCATGGATACAGCCATGAAGATTTGCAAGGCTTTAGGCACCACAATAGAAGACTTTATGGGCGCTGGACGCGATTCAGTTCGCTCGGAAATACTTGATCTATACACTCAGCTAACAGAAGATGAGCGCCGCTTTCTACTATCTGCCGCAAAAGGCATTGCCTCCGATTAGCGTCATCTTCGACAACCACGCGCGCCAGCGCATTTCTTAGTTCGATCAAAACACAAACCCCGATTACAACGATATAAACCCTAACTCGCACAGCGCGAGCGGCAAGGAAAATCACTGTTTCGGTATTTTTCCCTATTTTTGTGTTGACGTAGGTATTTTTCCCTACTAATCTCTCCTCAACCAAAGAGGACAAACCCATGATGTACGCCCACACATTCACAGCCGAAACCAGCGACTTCTACTTCGAGGATATTCCCGCCTCCTACGAGGTCACATCTGAAACCTACGCTCGTGAGTGTCACCCTGACGGCTCGTCGCGTGGGTATGAGACGGAATACGGCGTCACGCTTCACGGCATTCAGCTTGGTGGTCAGATCATGCTGCGTCCCGAGGCGGTCAAATACTTCGGTGAGGACGCCGTGCGCCGCAATGAGTTGGCTCTGTTTGAGAGCCTGAACGATCACGCAATCGCAGCGGAGTAAATCACATGCTGACCAAAAACCACGATCAACTGACAATCGAAGTGGCCGAGCACATCAAGGCTGACGCTATCGTCGCGGGCCATTATTGGAATGAGCAAGAGCACACGGGCTGCTTTATCGGGTGCCTTACGCATTCAAATAATGCCCAAGCTGTGACGGATCGCTTTGGCTTTCCGCTGCCGTTGGTGAAAATCTGCGAAAACATCTTCGAGGCGCTGCCTGCCGAGGAAGGCAAGG
>JAHDDJ010000519.1 GCA_020629385.1 Erythrobacter sp. | reverse complement strand
CATCGCGCAGGCTACACTTCGGTCATGTCGCATCGTTCTGGCGAAACAGAGGACGCGACGATTGCTGATCTGGCAGTTGCAACCAATTGCGGCCAGATCAAAACCGGTTCGCTCGCGCGCTCTGACCGTCTCGCGAAATACAACCAGCTTATCCGGATCGAGGAAGAACTGGGCGCGAGTGCGCTTTATGCCGGGGCCAGCTGTTTCGGCTAACGCTTGACGTTGTCAGTCGGTGGCATAGTGTCTGCTCTGGAGAGAGGAGACATTTGTGCCGTCATTCCCTGCGTCAGCAGATGCAATCACGCCTGCATTCCTCAGCGAGGTTCTGGGCGCTTCGGTGACTTCGTGTGCTGCGGAATCGATCGGCGCCGGGCTCGTCGGCGACAGTGCGCGGATAAGTATCCGTTACATGGAAGCGAAAGGCGGTCCTTCGACTATCGCCGGAAAGTTCCCCGCGGCTGATGAGACAAGCCGCGCTACAGCGGCTTCGATGCAGCTCTACGAGAAAGAGGTCGGCTTTTATCGCGAGATTGCACCGCATATCGCCATGCGAACGCCGGAAATCTATTTTGCCGAGCATGACGGGGATAGCGGCGATTTCCTGCTGCTGATGGAAGATTGCGGTCCGGCGGCGCAAGGCGATCAGATGACCAGTTGCACGCTTGAACAGGCACAGACTGCCGTCAGCGAACTTGCGGCCTTGCACGGCGCCACCTTTGAACAGGCTCGCTTTCTGGAATTACCCTTTCTGAAGCCTAATGCGCAGGTTCGAGCATTCGCGGCGGCAGGTTATCCCGGTGCCAGCGAGGGCTTTCTGGAATTCTACAAGGGGAAGGTCGCGACCGAGTTGCTGGAGTATATCGGTCAGCTAGGCAGCCTGTCGCCGGCGCTATTCACGTCAGATGTGCCCACTGGCCCTTGTGTCGTGCATGGGGATTTCCGGCTCGACAACATGCTTTTCGACATTAACGGCGGCTCGGAACCGATGGTGACGCTGGATTGGCAAACCATAGCCTTGGGCGACCCATTGACTGATCTGGGGTACTTTATGGGTGCGGGCATAGGCAGCGCGTTGCGACGGCCGAATGAGGCGGATTTGCTCGAACGGTACCGGACAGAATTGGTCAAGCATGGTGGTCCTGACCTTGGTGATATCCGTAACGCTGACGGTTATGCCCGCGGCGCGTTGCACGGAATTTCCACTGCGGTGTTTAGCGCCGCATTTGTCGAGCA
>JAHDDJ010000518.1 GCA_020629385.1 Erythrobacter sp. | reverse complement strand
GTGCAGAGGCACCTGCCCCGTTGACGACCATCTTCACATCCTTGAAATCGCGGCCCGTCAAATGGCAGGCATTGATCAGTCCTGCAGCCGCAATAATCGCAGTGCCGTGCTGGTCATCATGCATCACAGGAATGTTCATCCGGTCGCGCAATGCCTGCTCGATAATGAAGCATTCGGGCGCGGCGATGTCTTCCAGATTGATCCCGCCAAAGCTCGGCTCCATCAGGGCCACCGCTTCGATGAATTTTTCCGGGTCTTCGGTGTCCAGTTCGATGTCGATCGAGTCCACATCGGCAAAGCGTTTGAACAAAACCGCTTTGCCTTCCATCACAGGCTTGGACGCCAGCGCACCGAGATTGCCCATGCCGAGAATGGCCGTTCCGTTGGAAATAACCGCCACAAGGTTGGACCGGGCAGTGTATTTCGCAGCATTCGCCGGATCATCGGCAATCGCCTGAACCGGCACGGCAACACCCGGGGAATAGGCAAGCGACAGGTCGCGCTGCGTTGCCATAGGTTTGGAGGCAACGATCTCGATCTTACCGGGGCGGATAGTCTCGTGATAGAAAAGTGCTTCGCGCTCGGTAAAACCCGTCTGCTTGTCGTCGGCCATTGATGCCTTCCCCTGAATCCGTAACGTCTCGCCCGTTTAGCGGCGGTCTGCGCCAAGCGATAGGGGAAAGGCGACAATACGCCCTTCCCGAATCGACGCCATCGCGCCAATCCCCTGCAAATGGCCGGCAAGTCCACTCCGATGATGGAACAATATCATGCTTTGAAGAAGCAGGCTGATGGCTGCCTGCTGTTCTATCGCATGGGTGATTTCTTCGAATTGTTCTTCGACGATGCCAAAGTAGCCGCCAATATTCTCGACATTGCGCTGACCGCGCGGGGCAAGGATAGCGGTGATCCCGTGCCGATGTGCGGGGTGCCGGTGCATGCGGCAGAAGGCTATCTGGCGCGGCTGATAAAGGCCGGGTGCCGGGTCGCGATTGCAGAACAGGTCGAAACGCCTGAAGAGGCAAAACAGCGCGCCAAGCGCGAAGGTTCACCAGTGTCCAAGGCGCTGGTCAAACGTGATATCGTGCGATTTGTTACGGCAGGCACTCTCACCGAAGAAGCACTGCTTGAACCCAGGCGCGCCAACATGCTGGCGGCAGCGTGCGAAGTGCGCGGTGTCATCGGGATCGCCAGCTGCGACATTTCGACCGGCCAGATGGTGCTGGAAAGCTGCGAAC
>JAHDDJ010000517.1 GCA_020629385.1 Erythrobacter sp. | reverse complement strand
ATGCGGCTGGATCCAGGAGAAAGGTGCGGACATACGACATCAACAAAAACGGGACGCGAAGCGTTCCCGCATCCGCATCCCGTGTTTTGTTTATCAGCCCGTCCTCAGACCGACCAAGCCTCAGCCTTTATCGGCCCCCCCCGCTTCCGCGTCCGGCTTGTTCTTTGGCGTTACTTTCTTCGCAGTGGCTTTCTTCTTCACCGGAGCCTTGCGTTTTGGCTTTGCCTTGGGCGGTGCGGGGGTGAGTTCAAAGTTGGGCTTGCCGTCCTTCACACTCACATGCACTTCGCCGCCATCGGCAAGCTTGCCGAACAACAGCTCCTCGGCGAGTGGTTGCTTGATCTTGTCCTGGATCAGGCGCCCCATTGGCCGCGCGCCATAAAGCTTGTCGTAGCCTTTATCGGCCAGCCAATCACGCGCATCGCTGTCGAACTGGATATGGACGTTCTGGTCGGCCAGCTGCAATTCAAGCTGGAGGATGAATTTGTCGACCACACGGCTGACAGTCTCGCGGCCGAGATAGGCAAACGGCACAATCGCATCGAGACGGTTGCGGAATTCGGGCGTGAACATCTTGTTGACCGCCTCGGTTCCGGCATCTGCCTTGGACACATCGCCAAACCCGATACCGCTGCGCGCCATATCCGATGCGCCGGCATTTGTGGTCATGATCAGCACGACATTGCGGAAATCGACCGATTTGCCGTGCTGGTCGGTCAGTCGGCCATTATCCATCACCTGCAGCAGGATGTTGAACAGGTCGGGGTGCGCTTTCTCGATTTCATCGAGCAGCAGGACACAATGCGGGTTCTGGTCAATCGCGTCGGTCAGCAGACCGCCCTGATCGAAGCCGACATAGCCTGGAGGCGCACCGATCAGACGCGATACACTGTGCCGTTCCATATATTCGGACATGTCGAAACGCTTCAGCTCGATACCCATGATGCTGGCGAGCTGGCGCGCAACCTCGGTCTTACCAACGCCGGTCGGACCGCTGAACAGGAAGCTGCCAATCGGCTTGTCCGGATCACGCAGACCCGCACGGCTGAGCTTCATTGCGGTGGACAGGCGGTTAATCGCCTCGTCCTGGCCAAACACGACATGCTTCAGGTCGCGGCTGAGATTCTCGAGCGCCTTCTTGTCATCCTTGGACACCGATTTGGGCGGGATGCGCGCCATGGTCGCAATCACGGCCTCGATTTCCTTGGCTGTGATCTTCTTTTTCCGGCGGCTAGGTGGGACCAGCA
>JAHDDJ010000516.1 GCA_020629385.1 Erythrobacter sp. | reverse complement strand
CCCAAATCGCGCGACGAGGCAACCTTGATCGAGCACGGCATGAATTTGTGGCAGGCCATCGGCAGCCCCGGCTATCCGCGTGACAAAGACGTATTGCGCGAAGAGATAACCGCGATGGTCCGGCGCAGCACCTATCAGGAAGGAATGCCACGCCAGCTATCCGCCATTGTGGCCGATGGGTGCCGTCGTGAGCGCTGTGCCACGATTACAGCTCCGACGCTGGTCATCCATGGCGAGGGTGATCCTCTGGTCCCGCTAGCGGGCGGCGAGGATACCGCTGCGCATATTCCGGGCGCAAAGCTGAAGACCTTCCCAGGTATGGGTCACGATCTGCCGCCGGAACTGATCGTGCCGATGGCAGACGCGATTGCGGAGCATGCCAAGGCTGCTGGCTGATCCGCCATTGATCAGGGAAATCTGGCGCTGCGGCCCGTTACGTCGCAGCGCCGCGCGGCGCACAAAAATTGCCGATCGCGAGTCGATTGATTCAAAGCCCTGAAAACAACTTTTCCCGCAAAATATTTTTTCACGGATTCATTTTTGGACTTGCGGAATCCGTGACCCCAGCATTTCTGCTGCGTCGCTGCGTTGCAGCAAACTAACACACCCCATATTTTGTGGGTCCAACCATGGTTAAATACCATTTACCCTCTTGCGCCCGAATCCATCCTGATTCACTATCTAGTGGTTCGGCCCTTGGGGGCACCTACTAGATACTGTTGTTCCGGCGATCGCGCCACAAGGCGTGATACGGGGAAGATTCGGTCCGGAGTAGGTGGAAGAGACGGCCAGACTGTGGGCAGACGGGGGATAAGTAATCCCCTTTCCTGACCGGAAAAGTGATAGGTAGGGGCCAATCCTGCCGAATCGAACGGAAGCGGAACATCAGCGTATGCAGCGCGATGTTCGAAACTGATGATGGGGCGGGTACGCAATTATGGAATTCAAGACTGGGGACGACGCGGCGATGGGGCTCGAGCACGATAATGCTGGCACAACGACACAGGACACCGCACCCGCTGCCAAGGAAAAGGTCGCAGTAACAATGGACAAGGCTGACAAGGGTTCGGACGCGCTGGTCGCGGAGAAAACCGCAGAAGCTATGGGTGAGGCGCTCAAGGCTGCTGCTGCTCCGGTCGATGACAGCAAGAAGGTCAATGACCGTCGCTTCACCATCGTTCAGGATGATAGCCGCGACGATCTGCTGACCGAATTCGGCAAGGAAACGCTGATCGACCGCTATCTGCT
>JAHDDJ010000089.1 GCA_020629385.1 Erythrobacter sp. | reverse complement strand
GAAAGAACCAGCGGCGCAAGATCGGATGTTTCTACTTCCGGTGGATCGAATTTCGAACGCCCTGCATGGGCGGCTTCTTCCCATAGGCGGTATGCCACACCCGGACCTTGGCGGGCAGCACGCCCTGCTCGCTGGGCTGAGGCCGCCTGACTGGCGCGATGCGTCACCAGATGCGTGGTGCCGGCGGTCCGGTCGAATTCCGCGCGCCGGGACAAGCCGCTATCGACTACGACCGATACACCATCGAGTGTGAGTGATGTTTCCGCAATGGCGGTTGCAAGGACGATGCGTCTCTTGCCTGTACTATCCCGCTTGATCGCCGCCCTTTGTGCGGCGGGTTGCACCTGCCCGTGCAAAGGCAGAACAGGCGCATCGGGCAGCGCCTTTTCCAGCCGTTCACGAACGCGTTCAATCTCGCGCACACCGGGGAGAAATGCCAATATATCGCCCTGCTCCGCTTTCCACGCGGTTAGCACGGCATCTTTCATCCGGTCTTCCAAGGAAATTTCGCTGCGCGATCCCAGCCATTCGATCCGCAGGGGATAGGCCTTACCTTCGCTCTCAATGACAGCCGAATCATCGCCCAGCAGTTCCGCGAAACGTTCCCCGTCGATCGTCGCGGACATGACACATATCCGCAGATCGTCGCGCACTATTGCTCTGCTCTCGAGCGCGAGTGCCAAGCCAAGATCGCTATCGAGATGTCGTTCATGCGCCTCGTCAAACAGGACTGCGCTGACGCCTGCCAGTTCCGCGTCATCAACGATACGGTTGACGAAAATAGCTTCGGTCATGACCAGAATGCGTGTCTTGGCCGATTGTTTGCTGTCGAGACGGGTGAGATAGCCTACAGTTTCACCGGCCTTCTCGCCGAGCATTTCCGCCATTCGCTCTGCCGCTGCACGCGCCGCAACTCGCCTGGGGCTGAGCAGAATAATCAGACCGGTGCACCATGGTTGATCCAGCAAGGCTGGCGCAACCGCAGTGGTTTTGCCAGCCCCCGGTGGTGCGATCAGAACCGCAGCGCCCTTTCTGTCCAAAGCACTGATTAAGTCAGGCAGGACGGCATGGATGGGTAGGTCAGACACGCCAGCTTTCTAACGCCGGGCATTGGGCCGCGAAAGAGCGATCAATACCCCCGCGCCACAGCAAATTGCGCCGCTTCAGCCATAGCCTGACGAGCTTTGCTGTCAGGGAACATCGAGATTGCATCAATAGCACGATGGGCGAAGTGCCGCGCTCGCTCACGCGTGTCTTCCACGGCGTCATACTTACGGATCAACGTAATTGCTTCTTCAAGCGCGGCGTCATCGGATTTGACACCGGAAATCGCTTGCTTCCAGAATTTGCGTTCCTCATCCGAACCTCGCGAGTACGCCAAGATGACCGGCAGCGTCATCTTACCCTCGCGAAAATCGTCGCCTTGATCCTTGCCCATTTCCTTGGCGTCTGAATCATAGTCAATCGCATCATCGACAAGCTGGAATGCCACACCCAGATTGCGGCCATAATCATCGAGCGCGCGTTCCTGCGCCTCGTCGCATTCGGCCACCACAGCAGCAATGCGGCTCGCTGCGGCAAACAAGGCTGCTGTCTTCGCACCGATGATACTGAGATACCGCTCTTCGCTGGTTTCAATCTGGCGTTGGGCAGTCAACTGGTCGACCTCGCCCTCGGCGATAATCGCGCTGGCGCCGGAAAGGATTTTCAGCACTTTCAGGCTGCCGTCCTCCGTCATCAATTCGAACGACCGGCTGAACAGGAAATCACCGACCAGAACAGTTGCCGGATTGCCATAAATGATGTTCGCAGCCGCCTTTCCGCGGCGTAGATCACTGCCATCGACGACATCATCATGCAGCAAGGTAGCAGTGTGAATGAATTCCACCGCCGCTGCCAGCTTGTGATGCCGCGTACCACTGTATCCAACCAGCTCTGCCCCGGCGAGCGTCAGCATCGGGCGGAGCCGCTTGCCGCCGCCGGAAATCAGATGGCCGGCCAAAGCGGGAATAAGCGGGATTTCGCTTTGCATCCGGTCGAGAATTACCGCGTTGACGGAGTTCATACCCTGTGCGGTCAAGGCCAGCATCGGGTCCAGCGTAGGCTGTTTGCGGGGAAGTGGAACAACTTCAGCAGTCATAGTTGCCCGCACATGGCCGTGGAGACACGCCTTGGCAAGTGCGAAGGATCGTAGAAATGGTGCAAATTGCGTGATAGTCTCGGCTACGATGAGCAACACTGAAACCGATCCGCAACTCGCCAACTTCCGTCGCAGTATCGACAATATCGACGCGGCGCTGATTCATATGCTGGCCGAACGTTTCCGCATCACGCAGGCTGTCGGCGAATATAAGGCGAAGGTGACGCTGCCGCCGGCCGATCCCGACCGCGAAGCCCGTCAGATTGCGCGGCTACGCAAGCTTGCTGAAGAGGCGCAACTCGATCCGGAATTCTCCGAGAAATTCCTGCGCTTCATTATCGATGAGGTCATCCGCCATCACGAGCAAGCTGCCAGCGAGCGATAGTCTCTAAAATTTGCGGGCAATCAGTCGTCGTGTTTTGACGGTTTGACGCGGGGCGCTTGTCGCGCTGGTCTCGGCGCAGGCCGTGGCTCCGCTCGACGTGGCGGCGGAGTACGGGTTTGCACCCGCGCAGGTTTTGGTGCACTCGAAGCTGTTGATCGGGCAGCTGGTCGGGGACGCGTTTGCGCGCTCGGCTGCGAACTCGGTTGTGATGTCGCACCTGTCACAGCAGGTGAATTTCTATTGCGCGCGCCAGACCTATTGCGTCTTTCGCCGCTGTTCTCGGCATCCGCTCCATCTATTGAACGGTTGCGCACACGCCGGTCATATTCTTCACCGCGCCGCTCACCTCTGCGGTTTCTGACGACGTCCTCGCGCTGATCGCGATAAATACCGTCTTCACCCCGTGTGAACCCATCCCAGTTTTCGCGTGGAGGATTTTGACTGCGGTTTTTGGCCCGGTGCCTGTCACGCCGATTTTGCCAGAACTTGCGTTGGCGCGAGGTCCAGCGCTGGCGGTGGCCATACCGGTTATACACGTAACTCCCGATACCGGGATAATAGCAGTCATCATACCAGCCGAAATAGGAATAGGCGAAACCGGTGGCCGGATAGGGTTCGTAATATCCGTCATAATACGGGTCATAGTCACCAGGGTTGCCGTAATAGATGCAACCGCTGATCGAGAATGCGGCAGCCACTGCGATTGCCGGTTTAATGATCGAATATGCCACCCTGAATCCCCTGCTCGGCGTCGAACTATGCAGTAGTTGGAACGCCGTGTTTGAACAGTGGCTTAATCCGGCGTGTTCAGCTTCGGGACTTCCAGTGCGCGCGGAAGGCTCAGCTTGACCAGCAATCCGCCCAGATCCTCGCTTTCATCCAGAACTACGTCACCGGCATAGATTTCCGCCACATCACGCACGATGGCGAGGCCCAGACCCGTACCGGGCTTGCCGGTATCCAGCCGCGCGCCCCGGTCAAAGATTTCTTCGCGCTTGTCTTCGGGAATGCCCATCCCGTCATCCTCGACCCAGATAACGCATTGTTCGGCCTGGGGTTCTGCATCAATCGTTACGAAAACACTTCCTCCGCCATATTTGGCGGCATTTTCGATCAGATTACCGAGGATTTCATCGAGGTCCTGCCGCTCGATAGCGACCTGCGCGTTCTTGTTCCCGTCTAGGTCAAAGCGCGCATGTTCATATAGCCGTGTAACGGCGCGCAGCACCGATTCCGCGCTCGGCCAAACAGAGGCCCGGCTAAGGCCGGCAGCACGACGCCCTATCGCCCGCGCTCGCGCCAGATGATGCTCCACCTGGCGCTGCATCACCCGCGTTTCGCGGTGAACCAGACCGGAAAGCTCCGGATCACGCGCTGTCGCCGCATTGACCAGCACTGTCAGCGGCGTTTTCAGAGCATGCGCCAGATTACCCGCATGCATACGCGCTTCGTCCGCTTGCTTTTCCGAATGTGCCAGCAGCATGTTGAGTTCTTCCACCAGCGGCTGGACTTCCAGAGGTAAGGGATCGGTGACGCGGTTTGTTCCCGTCGTCCGGATACGCTGGATCGCCATCCGGACACGCCTGAGTGGCCGCAAACCGTAATAGGTTTGCAGAACGGCCATCAGGAACAGCCCCAGCCCCAGTACCACGAAGGACCACACCAGAATTGACCGAATCCGTGCTATCTGGAAATCACGTTCTTCACGCGCGGAAGCGACGGCAAAGGTCCATCGCACATCGCTGTCGGGCAGAATGATTGTGCGCTCGACCACGCGGAGCGGCTCGTTGGGAAACTGCTCACTGTCGTAATAGTGCGGTTCTGTATCGACGTGATCGGCTTGCAGATCGAGCGTACGGTCCCACAGGCTGCGCGATGGCCACGGTTCGTAACCCGCCCCGTCGATCTGGTAATAGAGGCCGCTATTGGGTTCCAGAAAACGCTGATCGCCCAATTGCCGGTACAAAGCCACTTCACCGTCCGGACGAATTTCGGCGGCAGAAATGAGCGCGGTCAGAACATAATCCAGCTGGTCGTCGAAATTGTCTTTGACCAAGGCGGTCAATGTCCGGTCCAGCGCAAATCCGCCGCCCAGCAGCAGCACGAAAATCCATCCCGCCGCGATGATCATCATCCGGCGGGACAAGCTCCCCGTATCGTTGAGAACGCCGCCCGATTGCTCGTCCGCCAAGCCGCGCCCGTCGCTGGTCGGCGTGTCAGCCGATATGGCTTCGGGCGCGTTCATGGTTACGAGGCGCGGGGCGCTTCGTCCGGATCATCCAGACTGTAACCAAGGCCGCGAATGGTGGTGATCACTTCTGCACCCAGCTTTTTACGGATGCGCGTCACAAACACTTCAATCGTGTTGGAATCCCGGTCGAAATCCTGATCGTAAATGTGCTCGATCAGCTCTGTGCGGCTGACGACCTTGCCCTTGTGATGCATCAAATAGCTGAGCAATTTGTATTCCTGCGCAGTCAGCTTGACCGGTTCACCGCTCAATGTGACGCGGCCCGAGCGCGTGTCGAGACGCACATCGCCAGCCGTCAATTCCGACGAAGTATTGCCCGATGCACGGCGGATCAGAGCCCTTAAACGAGCGATCAGTTCCTCGGTCTGGAATGGTTTCGCGAGATAGTCGTCCGCACCTGCATCAAGCCCGGCGACCTTGTCCGACCAGCTGTCACGAGCGGTAAGTACAAGAACGGGGAATTGCCGCCCTTCCTTGCGCCACATGCCCAGCACCGTGAGCCCGTCAATCTCCGGAAGACCGAGGTCGAGAATGACAGCATCATAATCCTCGGTCGAACCCAGGAAATGGCCGTCTTCGCCATCGGTCGACAGATCGACCGCATAGCCGTTCTGTTCCAGAGTGGATTTCAATTGTTGGCCGAGTGTTGGTTCGTCCTCGACAATCAGAATGCGCATGCTTGTTGATCCCCCACGATCGGGCCCGAAAAAGGAATAGGCAAATTGGTGTCTGGAGTGGTGAACTTTTGTAACAATCGCGTCAACTTGGCAAACACGCCACGCTGCAATTCATCAACGGCTGCGGCGCAATACCCGGCCCGTGCGCGCATCGACATCAACATACATAACGCGCCCGTCACGAATGAATTTCAGCCGGTAAGCCATTGCTGTCGAATCATAAGCAGGCCCAAGATATTCCGCTCCGCGCATTGTCGGCAGTACACGCCGCTCGATTTCGCGCAGCGACAGAACATTGCCCGCTTTCATTTCCTTTCGAGCTTCCCCCTGATCGCTGCGCGATTGGGCGTACGCTTCTTGCGAAGTAACGCCGGTCAGAAGCATCGCGCTGGCTAAAGAGGAAAGAATGAACGTTCTCATGATGTCACTGTGCCTAAAGCCTGTCCGTTGAACAAGGACTGAATGCGCCCGTTGCAGCGCATTCAGTCTGGTAACATGATCTAACGGGTCATTTCGTATTTTACTGTGACGGTTACGCCAGTCGAGACGAGACCCGGTTGCACAGGTACTCCCTGAACACTTATCGCACCTTCAGGCGCCGAACGCATGGCAATTACTGGGCGACTGACACTCACGCTTTCGCTCACTTCCAGCAGGCGGATGCCGGTGTAGCCCGCCCATCCGGCATACTCCATCGCTCGCTCTTTGGCCGTTTCCATCGCTGCTTCGCGCGCTTGTGCCTTTGCCGCTGTGTCATCATCGACGGAGAAGTTCGGGCCGCTGATATCGGTTGCTCCTGCTGCAACCAACGCATCCAGAACTTTGCCGGTTTCGTCTACATCGCGGAGAATAACGCTGACGCGGTTGGAGACGCTGTAACCACGAAAAATCTGTTTGCGCGTCTGGCGATCATAATCGTAACGCGCATTCAGATTGATTCCCGTTGTCTGAATATCATCCTCTTTGATCCCCAATGTCTTGATGCGCGCGATTACAGCGCTCATTTCGCGAGCATTGAGCCGCATGGCCTCAACGGCAGTAGGCGCCTCGGAAGTCACCCCCGCGCTGACGGTTGCAATATCGGGCTCTGCCTTAACTGATTCCGTAATGCGCAATTCGACTACCGGACCGGCGGACTGTATCTGGACTTCAGCAGCAGCAAGCGGAGTTGCAAGTGCAGTGGCTGCAAAAAGCGGAATAGCGAAACGTAGCATGAAAAATCTCCTTATCGGTCCGGCGTAGCGCGCCCAGACTTGCGAGCGGATGAACCATAGGGTTCACAGTTCTGATGCCCTCGTTTAGGCAACTTGGCACAATTTCGGGAGTGGCGGCACAATGTTTCGGGCAATTCTGTTTTTATGCGCGGTGATGTGGTCAGCCTCGGCCTTGGCACAAGGCGGGATGCAGCCCGTCCGTGATCGCTTGGTTGGCGAAGGCAGCGGCCATTGGGGTACTCTGATTATTCAGGGCGCCACGATGATCGACGGCACCGGCGCACCACCCGAAGGGCCGGTCGATATCGTGATCGAACACAACCGCATCACCCGTATTGCGCGCGGTGGCGGCGTGCCTGTTCCCACCGGCACCAGTGTCAAGGTTATCGATGCAAAGGGCATGTATGTCATGCCCGGTTTTGTCGACACACATGGCCATAATGGCGATCCGCGCAAAGCTCCCGATCCATCCTATGGCTACAAGCTCTGGCTCGCGCATGGCGTGACCAGCGTGCGCGGCGTGTCGTTTTATTTCGGGCCGGGAATGCCTGATCTGGAGGATGCCCGTCGCAGCGCTGCAAACGAAATCACGGCCCCGCGCCTGTTTCCCTATGCTGTGCTAGGGGACAAATGGTCTGGCGGGCCGATCGACAATCCGCTGCGCGCGCGGGCGTGGGTGCGCTGGGCCAAGGATGCCGGGTATCACGGGATCAAGTTCTTCAACACCGACGCACCCGATGTGCTGGCTGCCGCTCTGGACGAAGCCGACAAGCAAGGCCTTGGCACCGTCGGCCACCTCGGCCAGCGCGGCGTTGCCCAGGTCAATGCACGCAAGGCGGTGGAGCTGGGCCTCGATGGCGTGACCCATTTTTACGGGCATATGGAGTCGCTGCTCAAAGACAATGCGTTGGTCCGCTATCCCGATGACTATAACTACCTCGATGAACAATCGCGTTTTTCCGAAGTTGCGCGCCTCGCCGACCAGATTGTCGAGCCGGGCAGCGAGAAGTGGAACGACTATGTCGATTTCCTCGTCGAAAGCGG
>JAHDDJ010000515.1 GCA_020629385.1 Erythrobacter sp. | reverse complement strand
TCGTTACGGCTGAACGGCACACCGGCATGTTCCAGCTCGTAAACCGCAGCAGGCGCCTCACGCGCCAGATATTCGATCGCGTCCTGGTCGCCCAGCCAGTCGGCGCCTTTGACAGTGTCATACATATGCCACGACCAATGGTCCGGCGTATTGTTGCCCAGCGACGCAGCAATGCCGCCTTGCGCCGCAACCGTGTGCGAGCGTGTAGGGAAAACTTTCGAAATATTGGCGGTTTTCAGACCCGCTTCGGCGCTGCCCATAGTGGCGCGCAGGCCCGAACCACCGGCACCCACGACAACAACGTCATAGAGGTGGTCAATAATCTTGTAGGCTGGTTGTGTGTTGGCGTCTGCCATTTATGCGGCTCCTCCAAGAGCAAGACGAATGACGCAGAAGATACCGAATGCGGCACCGCCCAGCGTTGCAAGATTGAGTAGTGCGAGAGCGGCGAACTTGTTCCCCGCTGTGTGGACATAGTCTTCGATCAGTACCTGAAGGCCAAGACGCGCATGCCAGAACACGCTGACAATCAGCAGCGCCATCATCGTCGCCTGCAAAGGCTGCGCAAGATAGGCGGTGACAGTTTCATACGACATGTTCGGCAGAAAGATGAAGCTCGCCATCAGCCAGATGCTCAGCACCAGATTGCCGATCGCGGTGAAGCGCTGCACCAGCCAGTGATGTGCGCCTTCATGAGCCGAGCCGAGGCCGCGGACTTTGCCGATTGAGGTTCCGTTACCCATGGTCGTAATCCTTAGAGGTAGACAATCGCGGCCCAGAAGCCGGCGGTCAGCAGAATGGCGATGATCGGGCTGGCGATGGACCACATACGGTTCGCGTCCAGTTCATATCCCGCGCCGATATCCAGCACGAAGTGGCGCAGGCCGGAGCAAAGATGCGTGAAGAAGGCCCAGCTCAAACCCACGAGAACTACATAGCCTAGCGGCGAAGTGGCCAGCGTCTGGAACGTGTCATAAGCCTCTGGCCCACTGGCCAGCGCACCAAGCCACCACAGCAGCACACCCAGACCGACAAAAGCCATGCCATCGCCGGTAACGCGGTGAAGGATGGAAACCAGCATATGCGGGCCCCATTTCCAAATCTGCAAATGCGGTGAAAGTGGTCTGTTCGACATAGATCTATCCGGTGGTTTCCCTGTGAACCCCTTCCCTTAGCGGAATGGATTGTAGAGGCAAGACATGCGCGCTCGACTTTACTTGCAAATTTTCGGATAGGGCCTGCAAAGTTTCGAA
>JAHDDJ010000088.1 GCA_020629385.1 Erythrobacter sp. | reverse complement strand
GCCTGCATGATGACCGGCACAAGAAAGCCGAATGCAAAGATCAGCGGCATTGCAGCCACGATCAATCGCAGTGCCTTTTCCATCGCAATTCTCCCTTACAGCATGGTCAGGGTGTCAGAGCCGCGACGCGGTGTAAAGATCAGGCGCTGGTGCGAACCATCCGTGCAAGCGTTTGGCCCACTTGTTCCAGCACCGCCAGCGACGCCGGGTCCATCCCGTCATGCGTCTCGCGAGCGCGGAAATATGCTGCAAAGGTAATCGGGGCCCGCCCCTCGGGCTCGGCAAACCCGATATCGACATATACGCTGCCCACGCCCGGCCAGATAGAGGTGCCGGTCTTGTCGCCAGCCCGCCAGCTTTCGGGCAGACCCTTGCGCACGCGGTCCTTGCCGGTCGGGGTGTCGACCATCCATTGTTTGAGTGTGTCACGGGCGCTTTTGAGTATGGCATTGCTATACAGCATTTTCGCAAGACTGGTGGCCATCGCAATGGCGGAGGTGGTATCGCGCACTTCACCGGGCGGTACATTATTCAGCGCCGGTTCGAGCCGGTCGAGACGGCTGGTCGTATCTCCCAGGTCGCGCCAAAACCGGGTCAGGCGCTCGGGTCCGCCCAACTTCCCGAGCAGGATATTGGCAGCAGCATTGTCGCTGTATTTCTGGGTGAATTCAGCCAGCTCGCGCAGAGTGGCACCTTCATCCACCCGCTTGGTGGTGAAAGGGGATACGAACATCAAATCATCGCTGGTCCAGCGAACCTTCTCGTCCGCATCAATCTCTCCAGCCTCGTCCAACGCGAGCACCAATGCAGCCAGCGACAATTTGAAGGAGGAGCAATGCGGGAACAGCGCATTGCCATTATAGGACGTCACCTGTCGGCTAGCCGTATCGACAAAGGCAGCGCCCAGCGTGCCGCCTTGCGCTGCCTCGATAATCCGCAACTGGCTGGCAATTCTGCCCGGAACAGAGGTGTCCAGCGGGACACAAGCGGAGACCGCGCCTGCCGCCACGCCCGCGAGAAAATGCCGCCGTTCGATCATAGCGCCCGCTCCATACACATGCTGAATTCGTCAGACACATAATCGCCGAACGGTTCGCATTCGGCAAAACCGTGTTTGACATAGAGGCGTTGTGCGGGGCGGAAAGGGTCCGGCCGGCCGGTTTCCAGGCCGAGCCAGTTATATCCGCGCTGCTTGGCGACCTCCATCAAATGAAGCAGGATAGACTCGCCTGCGCCTTTGCCGCGAAATTCCGGCGCAGCCCGCATGGATTTGAGTTCGCCGCGCCTGGCGTCCAGATGCTTGATCGCGCCCACCGCAGCCAGTGTGCCATCCTGCCATGCGGCAAAGAATGTGACATCCGGCTCGCGTAATCTCTCGACCGGCATGGCGTGAACCTGACAGGCTGGCGACCACTGGTGCATTTCGGCGAGATGCAATTGGAGCAACGAAGTGACCGCATCGCTGGTGACATCATCCTCGCAAATATCGAAGGCTGTGCTCAAGAGAATTTGTCCGCCTTGCGCTTGCCCAGTCGCATATCGGTTTCCAGCCTTGCACGAAGCTGGGCATAGAACGCTTCCAGAAAGGCCCGTTCATCTCCGGCGCCCGGTGTCCAGCCAATCTTGCGGCAGATCGTTTCGGCAACAGCCTCGATGGCTTGTGCCCGGTCATCGCGCAGGACCTTTTCCAGCGTTTGCAGTTCATACTCGCCGTAAACCGACAACTCGTCATCGCCGAATTTATACTCGACGCCGGTGAGAGTGCTGGTGTTGGTTGCCGCTGAGCCGCCTGCGGAAATCGTCTCGGACAATTCGGTCTTGGGCGCTTCGAGGACCCATGTTCCTGCGATCAAATCACCCGCGCGCATGGAATCCTTGTTGAAGAAGGGGAACAGCAGGAACACCAGAAACCATGCTGTCGCAGCCCAGCCTGCGGGCCCGCTGCTGTCTTGCGGAGCCGACATGATCAGGACAATTGGTACGAACAGTTCGATATCGCGCAGCAGGTTTCGCGCCACGACCGCTTCCGGTGTCAATCTGCCGCCATCGCGCGATGCCACGCGCACGCCCACTACCCGTTTGCCTAGCGTCGCCCCACGCGGCCCCATTTCAAAGAACATGAAATAGCCGTTCCACGCGACGAACCAGAATACCGAACCAAGTACGAACAGGAACTCGACCGAACCCGGGACTTTATCCAGTTCCTGCCCGTCAAGCGTCCCGAAGGCGAGCAGCAGCAGGCCGATAATCGTCGCGACTGTTACAAAAGTCAGCAACATCAAATCGAGCATGAGCGCTCCAGCCCGCGAACCGCGTGATGCAAGTGTAAGCGGCAAAGCGACACCTTCCGGTGTGACCAGCGTACGTATCCGCTTGGCGTGCCGCTCGCGCAGCTTGGAGGAAGCAGACACGGTACTCATGGTTCAGCCTGTGTCTTGTTACGGCCATAGACGAAGAAATAGGCGAGCCAGAACAGCAGCATGAACCCGCCTATTATGGCTCGCGCTTCCTGTCCGGCCAGCTGGCGGGGAAATGCTTCGAGCAAAGCAGCAAAGATCATCATGATCGTCACGCCGATCATCACTTGCGCCCCGCGTTGTCCCGCTTCTGCCGCCGAAGCCATGATCGATTTCTGCCCCGGGAATGCCATTTTCCGGCCGATATGCATCCCTGCTGCACCGGATAGAAGGATGGCGAACAATTCTGTTGTTCCGTGCACGCTGAGCCAGGCGACAAATTCCCACGTCAGGCCCTGGCTGGCGAACAACCACAACATGGCGCCAAGCACTGCCATGTTGAAAATCAGCAGCATCAGCGAAGGGATGCCGAAGGCGAAACCCAACGCGAAAGCCAGTATCGCAACGCCTGCATTGTTGGTGAACAATTGTGCCGCAAAGGCGGACATGCCTTCTGCGCTTTCCTCCACCTTGAGGCTTTCCATCAACACTTCGCGGCTGGCGCCCGGGACACGGGTGTCGGTGAACTGCGTCGGGACCAGCCGATAATACCATTCGACATCGCGCGCGACCAGCAACCAGCCGACGATTGTGCCTGCGACCATGACAAACAGCGCGATGCAGATATCCAGCCAGATTTCCTGAATCGCACGGCTCAACCGTCCTCCCAGAAAAGATCGCAGCCACGAGAAAATGCCCTGCCTCGGGCCGTAGACCTGAAACCATGCGCGCTGGACGAGCGATTCCAGATAGCCGAGCGTTGCGGCATCCAGCGAGGTTTCCCGCGCCACCGCAAGGCTCGATGCCGCCATCCGGTAGAGTGCGGGCAATTCCAGTACATCTTCGTCGGACAATTTGCGCACGCGCCCTTTTTCGATGCGCTTGAGAATTTCTTCGAGCCGTTTCCAGTCCGATTCCCGCTCCAGCCGGAAACGGTCCGATCGCAAAGCTGCTGCCTCGATGTCGGGCGGTGTCTCTACCTCTTTCGAGCGATTGAATATGGCGAGCGAAGGAGCCTTCATCCGATTGCCCCGCTGCGCTTGATGTCGAGATAGGAGTCGATCAATTGGTACCCGATCTTGTCCCAGGGTGCTTCGATAATATCGACACCCAGATGTCGCAGCCGTTCCATTACGATGGAACGTTGTCTTGCCAGCGTGTTTGCCGTGACAGCAACGGCCAAATCATCGAGCGTGTTGGGGTCGGTGGCGGACAATGCTGCCAGTTCTGCATCTTCGATTGTTACGAACAGCACGACATGGCGTTCCGCCAATCGCCCGACGCTTTCGATCATCAGCTCCGCGCCGGTGGGATCGGTAAAATCAGTGAACAAGACGATGAGAGACCGGCGCTGCAACCGCGCAGTCAGAGATGCGAGCGCGAGCGTGAAATTGGGTTCCTCCGCATGGTAATCGAGCCCCGCTGCGGCGGATTGCAATTGATGGAAGGCGCGCGTGTCGCCGACAAACGGTGTCATCACCTCGGGCCGCTGTGCAAAGCCGAACAGGGAGACCCTGTCGCCGCCTTTCAGTGCCACATAGGATGCGGTCAATGCCGCTGTTACGGCTCTGTCGATCCGCGGCAAGCCGTCAACCGGTTCGCACATCGCCTGTCCGCAATCGAATGCAAACACGATCTGGTTGTTGCGCTCGCTTTCATTCTCGCGAGCATAGAGCTTGGTGTGCCGCGCACTTGCCTTCCAGTCGATCCGGCGGCGATCCATGCCCGGCTCATATTCGCTGAGCGCTTCGAACTGTGTGCCTTCGCCGCGAATACGCCGTGCAATAAGGCCGAATTGCGCATCGCGCAGATAATTTTGCAATTCGGGCGAGCGGATAGGCGAAAGATCGGGCCAGACGCGAATGGCCTGGTCCAGCGCGAAAGTCTGTTGCCGGGCACCAAGCCCCAGCGGTCCTGACCAGCGCATCCAGATTTGCGATAGTCTCCCCGTACCGCGGCGGTTCGCTACCGGACTGGCATCGGCATTCCAGCTTTCGGTTGAAGGATCGTAATTCAATTCAAGTGCAATCGTGCCATCCTCTGCCAGGCGCGGGTCCGCTGCGATGACGATTTCGGGAGAATTACCGCCTGCGCGCCCCGCCAGCTCGGCAAATACAGCAAGAGTGAAGGGTTCCCCGACTTCGCAGTCCGCAGGCGCGGCTACGCGCCAGTCGCGCAAGCTTCCTGCAAGCAGAGCGTCCAGCAGAACCAGCACGAGCAGCGCGACAGCAGCAGCTGGCACCACCAGCCATGCTTGCGGTGCAGTTGCTGCAATCACAAGAGCCACCGGTGCGGCCAGGGCCGTCAACCATGCCGCACGGGCTGTCGGAAGGAGCGGAAAGCGCATTGTCAGCCGGTCAGCGCGGTGCCTCGGTGTTTTCGACCAGTTCGGCGACGAGCGCTTCGATCTCGCGCCCTTCGATTTCCGCCGCAGGGCTGAGCATCAGGCGGTGCCGCAGAACGGCAGTGGAGAGCGCTTTAACATCGTCCGGGATCACATAATCGCGCCCTTCCAGCGCGGCCCGAGCACGTGCAGCGTTGGACAAAAGGACCGCCGCACGCGGGCTTGCGCCGCTCGACAGATCGGCATTTTCGCGTGTCGCACGGATCAGGCGGACGATGTAGTCGACGATTTCTTGCGCCACCGTCACTTGTGACAAGGCTGCGCTTGCCGCGCCCAGCTTGGCTGCATCGGTGACGGCTTTGATGCCGAAACCGTCCGGACGTTGTGGCCCTTGCTTGTCGCCAAAGCGTGCGACGATTGCAGATTCCTCTTCAAGGCTTGGATAATCGACCAGCAGTTTGAACAGGAACCGGTCGAGTTGCGCCTCGGGCAGCGGATAGACGCCCTGGTTTTCGATCGGGTTCTGCGTCGCCACCACCATAAAGCGGTCCGCCAGAGCATGCGTTTCGCCGTCCAATGTGACGCGCCGTTCCTGCATCGCCTCCAGCAAAGCTGCCTGCGTTTTGGGCGGCGTGCGGTTGATTTCGTCAGCCAGCAGCACCTCGCAGAAGATCGGGCCACGCGTGAGGGTGAACGTGCTGGTCTGGAAGTTGAACAAGTTTGAGCCGAGAATATCGCCCGGCAGCAGATCCGGAGTGAACTGGATGCGGCCGAAATCGAGACCCAATGCGGCGCTGAAACACTGGGCAAGGAAGGTCTTGGCGGTTCCGGGCGGGCCTTCCAGCAAAACGTGCCCTTGGCTTATCAGAGCGATCAGCAAATGATCGACGATGGCGTCCTGGCCCACAACGGCCTTGGAAACTTCACCTCTGATCGCGGCGGCCAACGCGCGCACATCATCGAGGGTCATGTCGGCGGCTGGCTCGCCCGGTTTAGCTGCGGTCATGTGTTGATCATCCTTTCGATGGATTTCAGCGCGGCTGCGGCGCTTAGCATGTCTTTGGGTTTGGTCGCCTGACGCAAGCGGCTTGCGGTGGCGGAAAATCGGGGGGCATCGGGCGCACGTCTGGCGATCGCTGCATCAATGGCTTCCGCATCGGCCTTCCGCAGACCCAGCGCTTTGGCAATCCGCGCTTCGACCATATCGGCATAGGGGCCGGAGAGAAGATGCAGACGTTTGCTGCGCTGGATGAAGCCGGCGCTGTTCCTGATCAGGCGGGTCTTGCCGAATGCGATAGCGCGACCTTCAACAACGGGCGGTCCAAATCTGCGGAAGGCGCGCCATCCAACGACCAGCAAGGCCAGTATCAGACACAGTGTCGCTGCAAGAAATGGCGGCGAAATAGCCAGAGTGAGCAGGTTTTGCTGCGAGCCAAGGCCGTTGAGCGTCAGGTCGAATATTACCGGCATGTCGCCGTCTTCGCTCAATATATCGATCAACTGGTGCGTCATTTCTGCGGCAGACCGGTTGGCATAGCCGTAATTGTTCGCAAGGTCGGGTTCGACAATGAAGGCGACGGGCCATTTGTCGTCCAGCATATCTGGATCACCCGTTTCTACGCCGGCCCATGCGTCCAGATTCGGATAATACCCGCCATCATCGGCGTAACCGATCAGGATTGCATCGTCGGCATTCTCGACAAGCCCGATCATCGTATTGCGGATGGACGAGAAGGATGCCGATGTCGGCAGTGCGCCTGAATAGCCCAATCCGTCCCAGCGCATTTTTGGCAATCGGGTTTGCGGTGCTTCCGCGTTCTGTGTGAACAGAGCATTGTCAAAATCGCCATTCACATCCACTTCCACACCATAGGGCTGATCGAGTTCGCTGGCCCATTCGGGTGTGATGGTATCAAACAGATGAACCCAGCCTTCTTTCATCTCGCTGCCGGGCAGGGTTTGCGATCCGATGGCTTGCCATTTTGGCAGAATGATCAGCGTCGGCCCCGCATAGGACCGGTCGCGGATAATCTGCTGAATATCATCGGCGTCCGCGAAAGGCGGCGGAGTTAGGATCAGCAGGCCGTAATCATCAAACGAACCACGGCTGCGCGATAGCGAAACCTCGTGACCTTCTTCTTCCAGATGCGCGGCCATTGCGGCGAACCCGTTCAGGCCCTTGCCGGCTGCATGTGCGCTGCCATTATTGGCATCGCCGCCGGTCTGGCCTGATCCAATGAAATATAGTGTCGCGAGGAATGCGGCCGCCCCGAACAGGATCAGGGCAAGCACGACTTTGGGATTGAACGCGCCTGTCTGGCCGGTTTCGCCATTGCTCATGCGCCGCCTCCGTTCAGGCGTTGCAGCGCAAATTGCGCATAGGCATCGCGTGCGGCCTGCCAGTCATCGCGGCCAAGCTTGCGCAAGGCAAACAGGCTGCGTTCGACCCGCTCGGCAATGGTTGCGAAGGCGGTCCGGGCAGATTCGGGAAGGGCTGTCAGGTTGGCAAGCTCGCGCGCGGTGCTGGACGGTTCCACCCAATCGGGCCGTACAGCAGCAATCTGGCCGACGCTGCGCTTTAACAACAAATGGGTCGCTTCGTCGAATTGCCCCTCGGCAGCCAGCCGGTCCGCTTCTTCCAGCAAAGCGATGGCTTCGCTCTGTTCCGGAACCCATGCCTCTTCTTCCGGTGCTTCCTTTGACCGTAGATCGAGAACGGGTTTCAGCAAGTTCCACAGCAGCAAGAGCAACAGCGCAACGCCTGCTGCGATCAGCACCCATTTAACCACCGGCCAACTGCTGCCGAATAGCTGGCCGAGAGGCGTAAACAGATCGCCAAGCCATTCCATGAAATCACGCAGCCAGCTTGGGGGCTCAGCCTTTTCCGGCCTCTCGACGGGCCCGAACTGGATGCTGTCGTCTGCGCGCACGGCATCATAGCCGCT
>JAHDDJ010000087.1 GCA_020629385.1 Erythrobacter sp. | reverse complement strand
CCACCTCGGCGTTTGGATCATCGGGCTCAAGGTCTTCGACCTGTGAGGCCACGTAGATCAGCCCGACATAGACCAGCCCCAGCAATGCCGCGAGGATCCAGCCCGACCCTTCAGGGAAGAGCGATACCACTGCCGCAACGGGATATTGCGTCGCGTAGCACAGCAAAGCGAAGCCCGCGAAGAAGCCGGACATACCCAGTATGGTGTTGAACATGTTGACGACCTTGTTGCCGATCGTCGGCATGTTGTTCTTCACCGCTTCGAGGTGGACGATATAGACCAGCGCGATGTAGCTGATGATGGCGGGCAGGAAGGCGTGGGTGATCACCTCGACGTAGGAGATGCCTACATATTCCACCATCAAGAAGGCGGCGGCCCCCATGACAGGTGGCATGATCTGCCCGTTGACCGACGAGGCAACCTCGACCGAGCCCGCCTTCTCCGCGCTAAAGCCCACGCGTTTCATCAGCGGGATTGTGAATGTGCCGGTCGTCACTACGTTTGCAATGGACGAGCCCGAGATCAAGCCCGTTGCCGCCGACCCCACAACAGCCGCCTTCGCAGGCCCGCCGCGCAGGTGGCCAAGCGCCCCAAACGCCATTTTGATGAAATAGTTGCCCGCGCCCGCTTTATCCAGAAGCGCACCGAAGAGCACGAAGAGGAACACGAACCGCGTTGATACGCCCAGCGCGATCCCGAACACGCCTTCGGAGGTGATCCACATATGGCTCATCGCCTTGCGCAACGACGCACCGGCCCAGCGGATCTGGTCCGGCACGACCTCGGAGGAGCCGAAGAACACATAGCCAAGGAAGACAACGGCCAGAATGACCATCACCGGACCCAACGTCCGGTAGGCCGCGATAAAGAGGAAAATCAGGCCAGCAAGGGCGAAGTAGCTGTCCGTGGCATCGGCCAGCCCACCGTTGCCAACGATCTTGTCGTAAAAGAAGTAGCCATAAAGCGCCAGAAACGCGCCCCCTACTCCGAGGATCCAGTCATACCACGGGATCATGTCCCGAGGGCTGTTCTTGAACAGCGGGTACGCCATCGCAGAGAGGAAAATCGCAAAAGCCAGGTGGATCTGGCGAGAGTTATTGATCAGGTCACCGGGCAGCACATAGGGCCCAACGGGCGACGCCAGAAGGACCTGAAACACCGACCACATCAGCGCCGTGATGGCGATCATCTTGCCGACAGCGCCGGATGGGCTTCTTGCGCCGCTGTCACTGGCTGCGACGAGTTCCTGAAGCTCTTGCTCACTGAGCGAGCGATTTTCTGAATGTGCCATATTGTCCCCCGGGTCGCCTAATACTGGCGCGTCGTTTCGTGGTCCGGGGGCGGGAATGCGCCGCCCCCGGAAAGGTCAGAATGTCTGGTGATTACTCGATCAGACCAGCTTCGCGGTAGTAGCGTGCAGCACCGTCATGCAGCGGAGCGGACAGACCGGCAGATGCCATTGCAGCCGGGTCAAGGTTCGCAAACGCAGGGTGCAGGCCGCGGAAGTCGTCGATGTTGTCAAAGACGGACTTGACCAGCGTGTAGACGACTTCTTCGGACACATCAGCGGAGCTGACGAAGGTCGCACCAACACCGAAGGTCATGACGTCTTCGTCGTTGCCACGGTACATGCCGCCAGGGATGGTTGCAGAGCGGTAGAAGGAGTTTTCTTCGATCAGCTGCGCAACGGCCTCGCCAGACACTTCAACCAGCACGGAATCGCAGGCAGTCGTGGCTTCGGAGATGGAGCCGGACGGGTGACCAACAGTGTAAACCATCGCGTCGATCTGGTTGTCGCAAAGTGCAGCAGACTGTTCGGAAGCCTTCAGCTCTGTTGCCAGTGCGAAGTCATCAGTCGTCCAACCCAGCGCTTCCATCAGAACTTCCATCGTGCCGCGCTGTCCGGAACCGGGGTTGCCGATGTTCACACGCTTGCCAAGCAGATCTTCGAAGGTGGTGATGCCGCTGTCGGCACGGGCCACAACTGTGAACGGCTCTGGGTGAACAGAGAACACAGCCCGCAAGCCTTCGAACGCACCGGCTTCTTCGAAACGGGAGGTGCCATTGTAGGCATGGAACTGCCAGTCGGACTGGGCCACACCGAATTCCAACTCGCCTTCACGGATCGTGTTGATGTTGTAGACCGAACCACCCGTGGATTCGACCGAGCAACGCACTCCGTGGTCACGACGGCCTTGGTTCACGAGGCGGCAGATTGCACCGCCGGTTGGGTAGTAAACGCCGGTGACGCCACCGGTGCCGATTGTGATGAACTCTTCGGCCATCGCCGCCGGAGCCGATACAGCCATTGCCGCCGCGACTGCGGCTGCAGTTGTAAATTTCTTGTGGAACATTGTGGTTCTCCCTTGTTCGATATCTGTCTGGATAGGGAAATGCAGGCTTCAGCCCACGGCCATCGCCCGTCTTATCAGACCCCCAGACCCAGTCCGCAGGATAGCCCTGCTTGAGCCTTAAGCGTCTCAAGGGGGGTGAGTTGTGTCTATGCGCGTAACTACCTATGGACAGAATCGCATTACCTAGAGAACACTTGTCCATGGAGAGGTAGGGGCACCGCAGGTGGGACAGGTTTTATCGCTCAATTCCAAAGCCCTACTGCCGATCGGCGCGGGCTGCGCTGGGTTTCAATTGAACCTATTGCCAGGCACTGCCACGCGATGACTGCGCGCAAGCACTCAGCAAATGCAGGCAATAAATTGGGCGATGACTTGATCTGCCCCGCCGAAGAACGGACGCTCAGGACATGAGGTTTTCGCTAGGATTTGTGCTGGCGCTGAGCCTTGTAGGACTTCAGTTCATCGCGATCTTAATTGTTGTTTTGACCACTTATGTTTCATCCGAGCGTGCCATGCTGACCCACGCGCGCGACCTCATGGACAAAGCGGGTACAAACGCCGTCGAACACATCAAACGGTTTCTTGAACCAGCCACCGAAAACACCGAGCAAGCACGCCGGGTTCTGACGAGTGGACTAATCTCGGTTACTCAGCCTGAGGAAATGGAAGAGTACTTCTTTCAGCTTTTGCTGACCGAACCTCAGCTTTCAGGTGTCTATTTCGGGGACGAGGACGGCAACTTTGTATTCGTCATGAAAAGTAACGAAGTCGGCCCTTTCCGAACCAAGATCATTGAAGTCGAGGGGAGGGCCCGCACGATCGAGTATATTTGGCGGGACGAGGATTTCAATGTCCTCGCACGGAGTTACGATCCCAACGATGTTTTCGATGCGCGAACCCGCCCCTGGTACACCGCCGCACGGCAGCTGGGCTCGAGGATCTGGACCAATCCCTATATCTTCTTCTCATCGCAACAGCCCGGCATCACAGTCGCCGCTCCAATTTACGGGGAAGGTGATACACTGAATGGCGTGGTTGGAATCGACCTGGATATCGCTGACATATCCCTGTTTCTGTCCGGCCTCGTCGTCGGCTCGTCAGGTGCAGCATTCATCCTGAGCGACGACGGACAAGTGATTGCGCATCCCGACCCTGCACGCATCAACATCCGCAATGACAACGGCACCTTGGGATTTGTCGGGATCGACGACTTTAGCGACCCCGTCGTGCGCGCGGCTTTCGCAGGATTCGACGCCAATGCAGAAACCGGCGCACAGCCTGTCCGGTCAAGTTTCGACTATAACGGCGAGGGCTTTATGACGCTTTTGCTTCCCGTTCCTGACATTGATTTGCCTTGGAACGTCGCTGTCTTTGCGCCGGAGAACGACTTCGTTCAAAGCATCAAGGACAACCGTGCTCGCAACATCTGGATCGCTGCGATCATATCAGTCCTCACGGCAATTGCCGGAGTGACCCTCGCCGCCATCATCCTGAAACCCGTGCGGGCCTTTGCAGTCCGAACGTCGCTTGTGTCACAGGGCGAAGTATCCACTGACGAACCCCTGCCCCGCACCTACAAAGAACTCAGCGCGGCTAACGCCACGTTGATTGACGAAATTGCGCAAAGGCGTCGTCTGGATACCAAATTGCAGGACCTGAACCGCGAACTGACCCATGTCACTCGGGTGAATATGATGGGTCAAATGGCGACCGGACTGGCCCATGAATTAAGCCAACCGCTCACCACGATCTCGCAGAACCTCGATACCGCTTTGTCTGTAGCCAAGATGGATGCGACACCGAACGAAGAACTCATCTCGATCCTGTCGGAACTCGACGAACAGGCGCACCAAGGCGGCGATATCATTCGCGCGCTGCGCAGCTTTGTACGCAAGGACAAGGGCCGCGCCGAACCCTTCGACATGCTGGAACTGGTTGAACAGACGAAACGTTTGTTGCGTCAGGAACTGGAACGGGGACAGGTCACAACCGATATCCAAATCAACGAGCTGCCCATGGCGCTCGGGAACCGCGTCCAGATTGCGCAGGTGCTGATCAACCTGATGCGAAACGCCATCGATGCCATCGTCATGGCTGACAGCCCCGTACGGAAAATCACCATATCAGCCGTCCCCTTAGGCGAAATGATCGAAGTTCGGGTGGCCGACACCGGACCCGGCGTTGCTAATAACATCACGTTGTTCAAAGAATTCTCGACCAGCAAACCGGACGGTTTGGGATTGGGCCTTTCGATTTCGCGCACAATCGTCGAGGCGGGCCACGGTCAGCTTTGGTATGATGACGTCCAAAAACAGTTCTGTTTTACAGTCCCATGCGAAACCCAGTAGGATTAGTTAACGTGTCGAACTCAGGCTTCCCCATTCCGATGGTTGATCATTTGGTGTCGTCCACATCCACAGTGTTCCTGATTGACGACGACAAGGCGGTCCGCACCAGCCTGTCGCGGGCTTTGCACAAACGCGGGTTCCAACTGCAAACCTTTGAGACCGCAAAGCAATTCCTCGATGCGTATGATCCCTCCCAACCGGGTTGCCTCGTGCTGGACTACGGTCTTCCACAAATGGACGGCTTGAAGCTTCAGGAAGTCTTGGCAGAGCGGGACATCAATGTGCCGATTATCTTCATTTCAGGCCATGGCGGCGTGCGCGAGACCGTTCAGGCGATGAAAGGCGGCGCGATCGACTTCCTTGAAAAGCCATTTCGTCAGGACGTTCTTGTAGATTGCATCAACACGGCCTTTGAAGTTGATGTACAGCGCCGCGCCGCAGAATGCGACCGTAACTCGGCCCTGACCCGCTTTGCCAAGCTGACACAGCGCGAAAAAGAGGTAGCCAATTTCATGATCGCCAACCCCTCCAGCACCTCAAGCAAGGAAATCGGCCGCGAGTTGGATATCAGCCCCCGCACAGTAGACCATCACCGCGCGCGCATCCTTGAGAAGATGGAAATCGGGTCCGTGGCAGAGTTGATTGACCTTTCGATCCCTCCTCCGTCTGATCGAATGGCGTGAGGGGGCCGCTAGTTTGGTAAAATCAGTCGCCACGGCAGAGCCGAGACTTAGAAGTTAGGGAACACGATGTCTTACGTATTTGGACGCCACACCAAAACAAATCCACCTGTCGCGGTGCGCGGGGACGGCATGTATCTTTATGATTCAAATGGTAAAAAATATCTGGACGGGTCAGGTGGGGCCGCCGTGTCGTGCCTTGGCCATGGTGATGCAGACGTCATCGCGGCGATCAAGACACAACTCGATGCTCTCGAATTTGCACACACAGGTTTTCTGACGTCGGAACCCGCCGAGGCGCTGGCTGACAACCTGATCGCCCACGCGCCGGAAGGGCTGGACCGTGTTTATCTGGTGTCAGGCGGGTCCGAGGCCATTGAAGCGGCGCTGAAACTCGCCCGACAGTACATGCTTGAGATCGGTCAGCCCCAGCGGACCCGCTTCATCGCGCGCAGGCAAAGCTACCACGGCAATACGCTGGGCGCGCTCGGGACCGGGGGCAACTTGTGGCGGCGAGAGCCATTTGATCCCGTGATGGTTTCGGCAAGCCATATCGCACCCTGCTACGAGTATCGGGATCGCGCTGACGGAGAAAGTATCGAAGAATACGGCCAACGAGCTGCGAACGAGTTGGCGGCCGAATTTCAGCGCGTCGGCCCCGAAACGGTGATCGCGTTTTTGGCAGAGCCCGTCGTTGGCGCGACCGCTGGGGCGGTGCCCGCCGTCGAGGGATATTTTAAGCGAATTCGCGAAATCTGCGACAGTTACGGCGTTCTGCTGATCCTGGACGAGGTCATGTGCGGCATGGGTCGAACAGGGCGTCTCTTTGCCTGCGAGCATGACCAAGTCCAGCCCGACATCGTGACAATCGCCAAGGGTCTGGGAGCCGGCTATCAGCCCATCGGAGCGATGCTGTGTTCGGGCAAGATTTATTCCGCCATAGAAAACGGCACCGGCTTCTTTCAGCACGGTCACACCTACCTTGGCCATCCGGTGGCCTGCGCGGCCGCGAATGCGGTCGTGACCAAGTTAACAGACGGTGGCATGACAGACCGCGCAGCCAAAATGGGTGAATATCTTGGCGATGCGCTAAGGGCTGAGTTCGGCCAGCACGAGGCGGTGGGTGACATCCGTGGTCGCGGCATGTTCCGGGGGTTGGAATTCGTCACTGATCGGAACACCAAGGCCCCGTTTGATCCAACACGAAATGTTGCCGCCCGGCTAAAGGCCGCGGCCATGGATAACGGTCTAATCTGTTATCCGATGAGCGGTACAATAGATGGTCAGAAAGGAGATCATGTTCTACTCGCACCGCCCTTTATCAGCACCGAAGCCCAGATAGACGAGCTGGTGACCAAGCTCTCGGCCAGCGTCAACGCGATCCTATGAGGTCCCTCCCACAGATCATGGTAGCGCCAAATGGTGCCCGGTTGACGAAGGCAGATCACCCGAACCTGCCCATCACCCAAGACGAAATCGTCGAATGCGCTATCGCCTGTTTTGCCGCCGGTGCCGATGGTATCCACGCGCACATTCGTGACGAGAACGGACAACATCTTCTGGATGCCGAGGTCTATCGTCACCTGCTTGTCGCATTGAAGCAGGCTGTGCCGGATTTGGCAGTTCAGATCACGACAGAAGCCGCAGGCATCTACAATGCGGAAACGCAAATGGACGTCGCGCTGGAGTCAGGTGGGGATATGATCTCCGCCTCTGTACGCGAAATCTGCCGCGTGGGCCGCCAGGCCGCAACGGATTTCTACAAAGAGTGCAGCGCGCGTGGGATATCGGTTCAACATATTCTCTACGATACAGAGGATTGCAATCTTCTGTCCCGAACGCTGGATCCTCACGACCTTACAGATCCAGGGCTACAAGTGATCTTCGTGTTGGGACGCTACAGCACGAAGGGCAGCACAGGACCTCAAGAACTGGATCCGTTTCTTGACTGGCTCACGCTTCAGCAACTTAGCTGCGACTGGGCCGTTTGCGCCTTCGGCCAATCAGAAGTCCAGTGCCTCACAAAGGCCGTCAATTCCGGTGGGAAATGCCGCGTTGGTTTTGAGAATTCATGGTTCCTAAGCGACGGTAGCATCGCGAGAGGAAACCCGGAGAAGGTTACCGATCTTGTTGAACAATTGGGGCCATGGCCAAAAGCTAGTTCGATACGCTAATCTTAGCGCCAACTACGGATTCGGCCCATAGCGGACTTTCGTTTGTCATTTCGTATACTGCACTTGCACCATCCAGAAGCAGCCGTTCGCCTCAGCCTCTGAGCACTAGACTTGATTTGTTGGGACTGTTGCATTAATCGAATTCTGACATGGTGTGTCGATCCTATCGCCCGAAATCATACAACGGCCGCAAAGA
>JAHDDJ010000514.1 GCA_020629385.1 Erythrobacter sp. | reverse complement strand
ACCCATGTGGAGCTGGCCAGCCTGTTTGTGCGCGAGGTCTAAGCGCGCAACATTTGCAGGATCTGCGCCCTTAGCCATTCGTCGGCATGCGGCTCGACGAAAGCATGGCCTGCTTTCTCGCAGCGGCGAATTTCATAGGTATCCGTCGTCCAGTTGGCGGCAAAAGTTTGCGCGGTGCGATCTGCCCCGGCAAGCAGGATTATGGCCGGTTTGCCAAAAGCATCCAGCCCGAGCCGCATTTCCGAAGCAAGCGAGCTGGGCGGCGTAGAGGGTTTGACGGCCTGCTTCAGTCCTGCAACCAATTTACGCAGGCTGACTTTGCCCGATAACAGCCGAAGCAGCTCGGCCGGGCTCTTGAGTTTCTCGGCATAGCGGCTTCGTGCAACTTCGGGAGCGATCCCGTCCTGACTGTCTTCGATGGTCCACGGGTTGGCAAGGATCAGCGCGTCGCATTGCCGCCCGTTGGTCAACATCAGCGCACTGGCGGCATCGCAATTCCCGAAAGCCACAACGCGGTCCATCTGCGGGCACATAGCGCGGAAAGCTTCCACTGCGGCGAGAATATCTTTCTCTGCCTTGCGGAAACCGCGATTCTCCCCGTCGCTATCGCCAATTCCGCGCCGATCGAAGCGAAACACCGGAAAACCGGCCGAAGAAATTGCAGATGCCAGCTTTGACTGGCCACTGAACGCTCCAGCGCGAACCTCGTTGCCGCCCGTCACGATCAGCAAGCCGGTTTTGCCGGGGGCAGTATCGAGCGTGCCCGCCAGCGTCGCTCCCTGGCATTCGAATGTGAGGGACAGGCGCGTCATTGGCCGAGCAATCCTATGGCGATAATTGCAGCCAGCGCATCGGCCTGTTCCGGATCTTCGTCTGGTTCCGCCCGTAGCCATAATCCGCCGCCGCCGACATCGCCCTGAGAGATATCGACCAGCCCGTCCGCATCCGGTGTCTTCGCATCAGCGAGCTGTGTGTAGAGCTCCGCGCCGAGCGGCCAACCTGCCAGCGTTACACCCTTTGTACGCGCTTCCGCGTCGATGGTTTCCATCGTTTCGGCGTGCCCTGCTTCCTGCGAGGCAATGGTGCGTGCTCTCGCCATTGAGCGCATCAGCTGCGCGCCTCCCAGCGGGGCATAGCGCCAGCCGGGCAGGTCGGGCGGGGCCAACAATGCACCGCTGCGGATGGTCAGAACATGGGTAGCCTTGAAATGCAGCATCGCGGCCTCGGCTGCGAATTGCCAATCGGGCAGGGTCTGCTG
>JAHDDJ010000086.1 GCA_020629385.1 Erythrobacter sp. | reverse complement strand
TGGTGCATCAACGCTATTGGAAATGGACACCCAAGAAAGGCTACGCCAAGCGGTTGGTGCAGGCCCACCGGCTACACCATGCGACCGTCGGAAAAGAGGGCGGGGTCAGTTTCGGTTTCGTGTTCGCCCGTGATCCGGCAAAGCTGAAAGCCGAGCTGAAAGAGCAGCAGATAGCTGGCCGTGCGAAAGTGCGCGAGGCTGTCGGGCGCGGGATGTAGTCTGGCGAATTACTCTGCGCGGGTAGCGATCCAAGTGCCGGAAATGAGCAAAATCGCGAGCGATATATACACATAGGGAACGCCCAGCGAGTACCATGTGAAGGCGACGCCAACGCTCATCGCGCCAATCGCCATGACCTTGGAACGGCGCGATATCGCGCGCCGATCGCGCCAATCACGCAGCTGCGGTCCCCAATGCGGGTGGTCGAGCAGCTTCTGCTCCCATGCGGGATTGCTTTTGGCAAAACAAAATGCTGCCAGAATAAGGAATGGCACGGTCGGCATAATCGGCAAGGCCGCGCCGATGGCTCCCAGAATGACCGATATTACGCCGATCGCAAGATAGACCGGCCGCATACTATCCCGCCGCGATCCGGCTGGCGTGTTCTTTCACGAGCGCAATCATATTGGGGATGCCCTGCGTGCGGTTGGAGCTTAGCTGGTTCTTTAGATCGAACGGAGCCAGCGCTGCCGTGATGTCCATATCTGCCACTTCGCGGGCCGGCTTATCCTGTACCGCCGCGATTACCAGTGACACGATTCCCTTGGTAATGGCTGCGTTGCTGTCCGCCAGAAAATGCAGCGTTCCGTCGGTGTCGGTGGGATAGACCCACACGCTGGCGGAGCATCCGCGCACCAGCGTTGCATCAGTTTTCAAGGCATCGGGCATTGCGTCGAGTTCGCGGCCCAGCTCGATCAGCAGGCGGTAACGTTCATCGCCTTCGAGAAATTCATATTCTTCCTGGATGTCATCAAGTGTGCGCATGCAGCGCATGTAGGGACTGCGGCTTACAAATCCACCCCGCTGGCTATAGCTTCCAGTTTCCGCAGGCGTTCCTTGAGGTCTGCAATCTCGATCCGGGCTGCGCCGACATGCGATCCGCCGTCCAGTTCCTGACGCGGCGCGACATTCCGTTCCAGCTCGCGTTCTTTCAGCGCAAGCCAACCTTGCCAGCCGCGCAGCGCAATCAATGCGATGATTGTCATGCCGATGATGGTGGCGCTGGAAATGATAAGCTGTTCGGTCATTGGTCAAATCCTCCCGCGATGCCTCCCGCACCGCTCAAGATCCAAAACGGGTTATTTGTCGTTCAAACTTTCGATCTCGTCAGAAATCGCCTGTATCCGTCGCGTTTCGCTGGTGTTGGCGTCGGTTGCGATACGTTCCAGTACCTTGATGCGCTCGCGCAATTCCTCGACTTCCCGGCGCGCTTCTGCATCCTCTCGCGGGGCGTAGCTTTCATTGCCCTGCTTGTCGGATATGATCCCGGCACTGGCCCGCTGGCGCCCGCGGATGATGCTGGTCACCGCTGCGATAGCGAACAGGACAACAACTGCGGTCCAGAAACTCATTATACTTTCTCCCGCTCGTTGGTCAGCTGCCCTATCTCGTCAAGATCGCGCAGCTGCTCGATCTGGTAAGACAGATCCGTGCCTTTGTCGGTTGCAATGCGTTCCAGCACACGGACACGTTCTTCCAGCTTGCGATAGGCTTCGCTTGATGCGCCGCGACCGGCTTTGGCTTCTTCTGCGCGGGCGAGTAGTTCCAGCTTGCGCTCTTCATGTTCATTCGTGCGGCGATGTATCTTCATGCCCACCGAGAATGCCAGTGAAGCAATTGCAAGAACGAACCCGAAAATAAGGATCAGATCGGCATCCATCAGTTAACCTCCTTCTCTTCGCGCAGGCGATCGATTTCATGGCTGATCTGGTATCCGCTGTCGGTCACAATGCGTTCGACATTACCCAAACGATCCTTGATCGAGCCGAGTTCTGCGCGGAGCTGGGCGTTTTCCTGCGTCAGCAATTTGACGCGCTCGACCGCCTCATCATTCTTGGGATAGACCGGCTTGCCCCAGCTGTTTTCCAGCGGGTAGCCATTCTTCATCCGCATCCACGTGTTGATAATCCAGCCCGTGGTCATGATGGCAACCCCGGCAATGATTGCTGTTTCGGTAAAGGGGAACATCAGGCTTTTTCCTTCTTGCCGATATTGAGAGGCATGCCGCTATCAGTGGTTTTGTCGTCTGGCAGATCGCGCAGAGCTTCGATCTCGTCACTCAGGCGGTAACCCTTGTCGGTGACGATGCGTTCGAGCACTTCCATGCGCCTACCCTGATCCTTGAGAAGCTGGACCAGCTCGGCGTTTTCGGCACGGAGCTGCTTGATCTCACCGGAATCCTTGGGTGTGGTCTTGCCGCCCCATTCATCCTCCAGATCATAGCCGTGCTTGGCACGGATCCAGTTGTTGATCAGCCATCCAGCAGTGCTGAGCGCGATAATGGTGAGCACAAAGCCCGGGCCGCCCCAATCCATTATGCATTCTCCTTCGTGCCGAGGTTCAGCGGCGTGCCCGCACCCTTTTCTTCGACCGTGCGCTGGTCGCGCAGAGCTTCGATCTGGGTGGCGACGTCATAGCCGCGGTCGGTGACGATGCGTTCCAGCACTCTCACGCGATCCTCCAGTTCCGAGACCTGGCTTGCATATTGTGCTGCTTTTTCGGCTGTCGCTGCTGCTGTGGTTCCAATCTGCATCTCGGCAACCTTCTGCTGATGCTTTGTCCAGATGGCGACCATCGGAATGAGGCAGCCCATGATTATTGCAACGATCGGTATCCATGCGCCCATGACGAATTTCCCCTTTGTATTGTGTGTTGTTAGCGCAGGCGCTCGATTTCGGCGGTCAGGCGCGGATTGCTGGTGACATAATATGTCTCCACATCGGCCAGCCTGCGGTCGATATCGCGCATCCGGCTGCGGATTTCACGCGCCGTACGCTTCGGGTTCTGGCGGACACTCTGCCAGTATTTCTGTTCCTGCTGGTCCACGTAAAGATGCGGCGGTTTCTTGTTCAGCAGCAAACCTGCGATGAAATAGAGCGGCAAGGCGAAGCCGGTGGTGAAGACCAGCACCAGAAAGGCGAGACGAACCCACAGGGCGTTGACGCCGGTATAATCCGCGATGCCCGAGCAGACGCCCATCAGTTTGGCATTTTGCTTGTCGCGATACAGTGTTGTGCGTTCGCTGGTCATTACCGGGCTCCCTTTTTCTCGGCGAGCATGCGGTCAAGCTCGCGCAATTGTTGATTGTCGACTTCCCGGTCATGCATCAGCTTGGCGGGTTGGTAGTCGGGATTGTCGCTGGCGACGAGGCGCTCGACCGTGTCCATCCGTTCATCGAGGCGCTTGGCTAGCTGGTACAGATCTTCCAGCAATTGCTCGTCATCATTGGTGATCGTGCCAGCGGTTTTCCACTTGGTGATATAATGCATGATCAACCATGGCAGGCCGATGAAGAGAATGGGTATAACGATGATTTCGCTTGGAAAATCCACTTTTCTTAGTCCTTCTTGTCAGCGCTTTTGCCAAGCGCGCGTTTCATAGCTTCCAGTTCTTCATCGACTTTGTCGGCGCCTTCCAGAGCGGCGATTTCGTCGGACAGGCTGGGGGTGCCGCTATTGTCGGCAATGCCCAGCGCCTCTGCGCGGCCTTCGGCGTAATCGACCCGGCGTTCGAGCTGGTCGAAGCGTGACAGTGCATCGTCAACGCGCTCGGTGCTCATCAGCGTGCGCAGCTTCACGCGGTTCTCCGCGCTTTCCAGACGGGCGGCGATGGCTGTCTGGCGACTGCGTGCTTCCCGCAGGCGTTTCTGCAGCTTGTCGATGTCTTTCTCGTAAGCGCGCAGTGCATCATCCAGCACGGCAATTTCCGCTTTGAGCTGATCGGACATGTCCGATGCTTTCTTCTTCTCGACCAAAGCCGCACGTGCCAGATCTTCGCGGTCTTTCGACAGCGCCAGCTGGGCTTTCTCGCCCCAATCGGCCTGCAATTTGTCCAGCTTCACAGAGTGACGGTGCATTTCCTTCTGGTCAGCGATGGTGCGGGCCGCGCTGGCGCGCACTTCGACCAGAGTTTCCTCCATCTCGAGGATGATCATGCGGATCATCTTTGCCGGGTCATCGGCATTGTCCAGCATGTCGTTGAAGTTTGCAGCGATAATATCTCGTGTGCGACTGAATATTCCCATCAAGGGTACTCCGGTATTGAGCAAGCCGGACGTGATGTCCTGCTTGAAGGATGATTGTGTATTCCCCTGTGTAGGTATCGGGGTTTGGCGGAGGCGCTCTACCTCGGCTTCAAACCGCGATACCACATTTCGGGCCGGAGCGCTGGCGCCATTATCGGCAGCGTCGCCGGAAGCCGGGGAGCTTTTGGGGGTTGCGACAGTGTCGCGCTCCGGCCCTAGGGGATTGGTGGCGGAAGGTTTGTTCACGCCAGCTCGACCATCTGGATCGAGGCAACGCCTGCATCGCCGGCAGTTGCAACCGCTGCATGGGCAGGGTTGATCTGCATCTGGGTGCTCAGGGCAACGAACGCGCACATGGCTGCGATACAGGCAAGAGCGGCGTGGCCTACTTTGCTCTGAAAGAAGCTGCGGTCGTACATGGCTTGGTTCCTTCCGTTAGTGTTGTTCACCTATCAGCAAGGGGTGTGCCAAACTGTAAAATATCAATAAAACCAATGGTATAAGCCAGTGCAGGAAATTTGTAGTTGGCACCTATTGCCAACTATCGGGAAAATTCACTATAGGTTGGCAAATGGAGCGGGAAAATCAGTTTATCGGCCAATCAGGCGCCTTTCTCGATGCGGTCGAGCGGGCGAGTCGTGCCGCCCCGATGCGCCGCCCCGTGCTGGTGATCGGAGAGCGCGGAACCGGCAAAGAATTAATTGCCGAGCGCCTTCACCGCCTGTCCGAACGGTGGGGCGAACCGCTTGTCACAATGAACTGCGCGGCTCTGCCCGAAACCCTGATCGAAGCCGAATTGTTCGGCCACGAAGCTGGAGCGTTCACCGGTGCTACCAAAGCGCGCGCAGGAAGGTTCGAGGAAGCCGACAAAGGTACGCTATTTCTCGACGAACTGGGCACTTTGTCGATGGCCGCACAAGAACGCCTGCTGAGGGCAGTCGAATATGGCGAGGTAACGCGCATTGGATCCTCGCGTCCGGTCAGAGTGGATGTGCGGATTGTGGCGGCGACCAACGAAGATCTGCCTCGTGCGGCGGAGGATGGCACGTTCCGTGCCGATTTGCTCGACCGGCTGAGTTTCGAAGTGATTACCCTGCCGCCTTTGCGCGTTCGCGATGGCGATGTGGAAGTGCTTGCCGATTATTTCGGGCGCCGCATGGCTGCGGAAATCGGCTGGGAAGGATGGCCGGGCTTTGCACCGCATGTCGCCAAGCAACTGGAAGATTACGCCTGGCCTGGCAATGTCCGCGAGCTGCGCAATGTTGTGGAACGGGCGATTTATCGCTGGGATGACTGGCATGAGCCGGTTGCTCACGTCCAGTTCGACCCCTTTGATTCTCCATGGAAGCCATTGGGCGAGAAGAAGCGGCCAGCTGCGGCATCGGTTCCGGCTGGAATGGCAGCGCCTGCAGGTGCTGCCCCGGTGGTGGCTCCCACCGCCGAGCTGGAAGACGTCGATGATCTGCGCTCTGCTGTAGACGAGCATGAGCGCAAGATTGTCGAGCATGCTCTGGGCAAGCATCGCTGGAACCAGCGCCAGACCGCCAAGGCGCTCGGCCTCAGTTATGACCAATTGCGCCATTGCATCAAGAAGCACGGCTTGGCAGAAAGCTGAGCAAGGACGGATCGGGAGTACTATGAAAAGACTAGCGCTTGTTTTTGCAGCGGCCATGCTGCCAATTGCTCCTGCTGCTTTGGCTCAGGATGGTGCGACACCTGAACAGCTTGCCGCAAACAATGCGGCAAAATCGATGAGCGAACGACTGTACTGGCTCGATCAGGCTGCTCTTAATGCAAGCGCCGCTCTTACCGCATCGGTCAATCTTGCGGAACATCCCGATGTTCGTGGCTATGTCACGGAAGAATTGGATGAGGGTAAGATCGCGGTCATCTATTATGCTGTGACTGATGATCGTTATCTGGCTTTTGCCCGATATGAGGTCGAAAAATCGACTGTGATTTCGGGGGCGATACATGACAACCCGTCCGACCATCCGTTGTCCGAGGCATTGCTGCGGATGGCAAAGGCCCGCGATGCTGCATTGGCGCAGGGTGCCAAGGAAAGTTTGCAATTGTGTATGACCACGGGCGCAAATTTCATCACTTTGCCGCCTGACAGTGATGATCGCATCGCGGTCTATATCTTGTCAGCACCAACCACGCCGGGCCGCTATCCCATCGGTGGCCACTATATGTTTGAGGTTAACGGCGAAAATACCGTCGTCGCAGGGCGCGCCTTTGCCGACAGGTGTCTTGATGTGCCGGTCATCCATGCATCGGTGACCAATCCTCCGGACAACTACACGATGAGCCATACGTCCGATCCGCAGCCCAATGCGCTGCATCATTTCGTGGCGCGCCAGATGAATTTGCCGCTGGTCGTGTCCGCAGGAGATGTGTCCTGGACGCTCGATTATCGCGAGTCGAATATAGCGGCGGAATAGCCGACCCGCCTGCGGAAACGGAATGTTTACCAAAAAATGCCAGTTCTGATCCGTAATTTTCGGAGCGGGAGTGACAATCGTGGGCAAAGCACTGGCAGGTATCGGATCGATTTTGGCGGGAGTCTGGATCGGCTGGGTGATGTTCTTCGGCTCTGCTGGCACGTATTTTGCGAACAACCCCGAGAAGTTGATCGCCGCAAACGGGCAGGTCTCCGAGTTGATGGAGAAAGCCGAGCAGCAACGCGATGAGGCAAAGGCAAAAATCTGCGACTCTGCGCGCGAACGGTTCCAGCGTGCCTGGGACAAAGCCGTAGAGAGCGACCGTTTTGAACAGCGCGAAGAAATTCTCGCCGAAATGGAACGCGAAGTCGAGCGACGCTGCGGCTAGGGGAAAATACGCTGTTAGCCCGGTTGCCAAGGTTTTTGGGGCCTGTCAGCGTTTAGCATTGCAATTGTGCGAAGCTGCGCCTAGTTAGTGCGCATCCCGACATTGTGACTAACAAAGTGGGGCTGGCGCCGAAAGGGGCCGGCGCGAAACTGCTTTGTGACATCGCAAGGTTATCGGGCCTTTGTATCGACGGAGAACGCATGGCCGATCTGGCACGCCTTGTAGAGATTATCGAGCCCGAAGCGAAAGCTCTCGGCTTTGATCTCGTGCGCGTGAAGATGATGGCCTCTGAAGCTGGCGATGGTGATCGCGCTTTGCAGATTATGGCGGAGGATCCCGCGACGGGGCAGCTCGTGATCGAGCAATGCGCGGCCCTGTCGCGCGCTGTGTCCGCGAAGATCGATACCCTTGAGGAACAAGGCGAGCTGCTTATCGAGGGTGCCTATCACCTTGAAGTCAGTTCTCCGGGCATCGACCGCCCTCTGACGAGAACCAAGGATTACGCCGATTGGGCGGGTCACGAGGTGAAGATCGCCTTGAGCGAGAAAGTTGACGGTCACCGCAACTTGCGCGGTGAATTGCTCGGTATCGAGGCCGATGTGGTTTCTATCGAGGATAAGAAGGCGGGACGGGTAGACGTTCCGCTGGCAAACATTCATGCGGCAAAGCTCATCCTGACCGATGCGCTGATCGCAGCAACGCAACCTCTCGACACCGCAGGTG
>JAHDDJ010000513.1 GCA_020629385.1 Erythrobacter sp. | reverse complement strand
CTGAAGCCGTAGAAATTGGGCTGGCTATCGGGAGAGGTCAGTTGCAACACCTTCATCCCGTTCACTCCGTCAGCGACATAGGCAAATAGCGAGGCATTGGTCGATCCGACAATCACATCCTCGACATCGTTCATCGTGCCGCCCAGCGTTTCTTTCTTGTAGACCTTGGGCGCCAGCGGACGGGTGATATCGAGGATCACCAGCCCTTCCTGCTTGGCGGCAACATAGGCGTAGGTCCGCGCCAGATAGAGCCTTTGCGCATTGGCAAGCGGCACCGTGCCTTCAGGCATTGGCACCGGATTGCGCAGGCTGGTCACATCAAACAGCTTCACACCTTCCGCATCTGTGACCCACAGATAGCGGAACTGGATGGCCGAAGCGCGCGCATCGCGCAGCTCGCGTACAGCAGATATTTGCGGGTTCTTCGGATCAGCCAGATCGACCACCACCAGCCCGCGATCAGCGGTGATATAGGCTACCTCGCCCGCCAGATGCACGTGCCGCGCGCCGGTCAGCACACCGCCCTCGTTCCATGCAGTCGCACCATTGGCAAACGTCATCCGGCTAAGGCGGTTATTGCGAAACTCGCCATCGGCCATGGTGTCGACATTGACAAGGATCAGCCCCTCTTCGGCATCGGTAATCACCGCATAGCTGTAGATCGGCAGGAAGGGCTGTTCCTGATTATCCTTGCGCATCTGTTCGGTGTTGCGCAGCGGATTGATCGGCTGGTTGGTCGCCAGCGCCATGCAGGTCGCGTTCTTGGTGTCGACGATCGTGTCATGGCCGAGCGCGCTGAACGGCGCAGTGATGATCCGCTCTGACACACCTTTATTGGCGATGCTGGCGATGTCGTAGACCGCGAAACCGCCCTTGCCCTCTGCCACGAACATATATTCGCCGCGCATTTGCAGGCAGCCGACCCGGTCACTGGTGCCTTCATGGACGTTGGCGAATTCCTCGAACGCCTTGGTCTCGCCGGACAAGTCCTCGTCAAACGCCTTGCCGCGCACCCAGTCTTTCAGCTCGCGCCCGTTATCTTCGACGAATTGCTTGTAGTAATCGGGATAGGCATATTTGTGCAGGTAAGAACCGAGCACCGCTTGCGGCTCGTCCCATTCGGTGACCCGCACCGCCTCAAACCCGCCTTCCAGACCGGTCCAGGCATTCATCCCGACGAAGTTCACATAATTGGTGCCCAGCAGGAGCAATTGCGACATGATCGCATTGTTGTCTTCCTGATCGGACAGGTGACAATCGGAGCA
>JAHDDJ010000512.1 GCA_020629385.1 Erythrobacter sp. | reverse complement strand
GACCGCGCTGCGCGTCAGGCTGAACGCTTTGCCGAGATGGATGCCGATAATGACGGTGAAGTCACTCAGGCGGAAATGAAGGCCCATCGCGAAGCTCGCCGTGCCGAGCGCGAAGCCAAGCGCGGCGAACGTGCAGATAACCGTTTTGCCAAGCTGGACACCGACAATAGCGGCGGCCTGTCACAGGCCGAAATGGCAGCTGCACGCGAAGCACGGGCCGAACGCGGCAAGAAACGCGGGCAGCGGATGGAACGCCGTGGCAAACGCGGAAATCGCGGCATGGCAATGCTGCGTCGTGCCGATACCAATGGCGATCAGGCCGTAAGCCGCGCTGAATTCGATGCCGCTGCCCTCGCCCGTTTCCAGAAAGCAGACGCAAACGGCGACAACGCTATTTCGCAAGAAGAACGCAAGGCGGCACAAGAAGCCATGCGTGCAGAACGTAAAGAGCGCCGCGGTCAGCGTCGGCAGATGCGTCAGGGCAACTAAGCCCCTTTCGCATGGCGCTTGAACGCATCATGCCAAACAGTTTAGGCGCGGTATCATGAACGATACCGCGCCTATTCGTATTTTGCTGGTCGATGACGAGGCCAGTCTGCGCGAACCCTTGGCGGAATATCTGGTCAAGCAAGGTCTGGAAGTGCTGGAAGCGGAAAGCGCTGCAGCAGCACGTTCTGTGTTGATCGAGAACACGCCAGATATCGCCTTGCTCGATATTATGATGCCAGGCGAAGACGGGCTTTCGCTCTGCCGGCATTTGGTCGAAACACGCGATCTGCCGGTTATTCTGCTCACTGCAAGAGGGGAGGCTACCGACAGGATTATCGGCCTCGAAATCGGGGCGGATGATTATGTCGTCAAACCCTTCGAACCACGCGAATTGGTCGCGCGCATCCGGTCGGTTTTGCGACGCGCAGGACGGCAATCCACAGCACCGGAAGCAGACGCTGCCTATCTGTTCGAAGGATGGCAGCTCGATCCGCTCAAACGTAGGCTTACCGATCCGGACGGCGCAGTGATCTCGATTTCCACTGCAGAATTTCGCTTGCTTCGTGCTTTGGTTGATCACCCGCGTCAGGTGCTCGACCGTGACCGATTACTCGATATGGTTCAGGGCCGCGAGGCACATCTATTTGACCGGGCAGTTGACAACCAGATCAGCCGTCTGCGTCGCAAGATCGAGACCGACACGCGCAATCCGGAACTGATCCAGACTGTCCGCGGTGGTGGCTACCGGCTGGCGGCGGACGTCAAGCGCGTATCACTGGCGGATCG
>JAHDDJ010000511.1 GCA_020629385.1 Erythrobacter sp. | reverse complement strand
TGGCGAAGTCGCAATTGTCGGGAATTGTCGGCGCAGGTGGCGCATCGACCGGAGCCGTTGTGACCGGAAGTTTCCAAGCCAAGCGCCACTGGCCCTCGGTTCGCTCGGTTAGTTCCAGATAGCCGGGGCGCAGCTCGTCAGCCTGCGCCGCAGCAGGCCATAGCAGCACCAGAAGCACGCCGAGCAGCCACTTCATCGCTCGACGGTCACCGTATAGGCATCGCGCAGCAGCTGGTATGCCTGTTCTTCGCGCTCTTCTTTGGTTCTCACCCGCCAGTCATTAAGAACCCGCTCGCGAATTTCCGCCAGCGGCGGCACTGCACCCACTTCGCGCTCGCGCAACCGCACAACATGCCAGCCAAAGCCCGACACTATGGGGCCAGCCCATTCTCCGCTCGGGTCGAGTCCCTGAAGTCCTTCCAGAAACGCAACGCCAAACTGCCCCTCGACGCGGCCCGATGCGGCATCATTGACGCTTTTGGGCAGCGAGAGAACATCGCCCTGCACTTGCCAGTCCGGCCCCAACGCAGCCAGTGCCGCTGTGGCATTTCTTTTCTCCGCGAAATAGAGCTGGTCGAAGCTGTAGGTGGTATCTTCGGCAAATCGGGCGGCGTTATCCTTCAGCCATGATTCCAACGTCGCATCATCGGGCTGCGCTGTTTCCGCCATCGAACCGGCGAGAAAATCCATCTTATTGGCGAGCCGCTTGCGCACCACTGCATCCTCGCGGTCCAACCCGAGACGCAGCGCCTCGCGGTAAAGGATCTCCTCGCGCAGCCAAGTTTCGGTCAGACTATCGAGCTCCGCATCGGTTGGCGGACGCTGCATGGTCCGTTGCCATTGCAGCGCCATCCGCGCCCGATCTTCCTGCGTTATCGTGATGTCGCGGCTGGCCGGATCGGCAGGCTCGCCCTTCCATGCATAGAACGCGAACAGCACCAGCCCGCCGAGCAGAAAATGGACGAGCGGTTCGCGCGCCCAGCGTTTGATCAGCATATCAAGCCTCTGGTGTGGAACTAATCCAGATCGGCGAGGTATAGGCGCGCTCCTGTGCAACCGCGTTTTTCAGCGCATCGGCGCTCAGCTCGAAACCGAAGCGGATCGAGTCGTAAAGCGGCCAGCGCGGTGTCGGGATTTGCAAAACACGCACATAATAGAAGGCGTTCTGCCCGCTGCGATATTCGGGATCGGTCCACACGGTCTGCAATTCAGCTGCACCAATCGTGTTGGTGTATGTCGCATCATCCATATTGACCGTATTGCCGACTGCGGGAAGCTT
>JAHDDJ010000510.1 GCA_020629385.1 Erythrobacter sp. | reverse complement strand
GCGCATCACCCCTGTTGTGGCCGAAAATTAATTTCGCCCCGTGTGGTCCTCACCGCCTGACGGTGTGACCGGAAAAACCCGTAGTGTCGAGGGGTTAGCGCGAAAAACGCCATCGGTGAGGCCGCGACGTAAAGTTTCCGGTAAGGAAATCGCAACCCTATCGCTTCGCAATTGTGCAACGGGGTGTCCTGCAAAGAGACACTCATGCGCAGTCTTGTTGCCATCTTCTTTGCAGCCCTTGCCGTCTTTGCGGCTCCCGCCAGCGCGCAAGTGCTGTCGGTCGAGAGCTGGGTGGAAGAATGGGATGCAAAGTCGCAGCAATGGGTGCGCATAGAGGCGATTCGTGCGTCTGATTTTGGGGATGGGGACCCACTCCTTAAGGAGCGGGGCGCGAATCGTCTCGCACAGCCTTCTGTCAACGCAACAACATCCGCGACCATGATGGTCCGCCAGACACCGCAGCAGCCCCCTAAAGCTGCGCTGGCGCATTATGGCCCCTTCCGCGTGGTAGACCAGGACCACGCGGAACTGGTGGATGTTACTGACCGCCACTCGCCCACGGACTTTGCCGAAATGCTGCGTGCATTTCCGGGCATCACCACGCTATCGATGGTCGAAGCCCCCGGTACCGATGATGATCGCGCCAATCTGAAAGTGGGCCGGATGATCCGCGAAGCGGGTATCACCACCCATGTCCCGAAAGGCGGTTCGGTCCGCTCCGGCGCGGTTGAGCTTTTTCTGGCAGGTGCGGAAAAACGAATCGATGATGGCGCGGAATTCGCGGTTCATTCGTGGATTGATGCGCATGGCCGCCAACCGAACGATTTTGCGATGGATGCGCCGGTCAACCGGATGTATCTCGACTATTACACCGAAATGGGCATGACCCGTGAGCAGTCACGTGCGTTTTATGCTATGACCAACTCCGTCGGTTTTTCGGATGCCAAGTGGCTGAATGCAAAGGAAATGCGTGGCTGGATCGGTGTTGATGAGGCAGCCAACGACAATCAACCAGCAGCGGTTCTTCCTGTGGTAAAACAGGTTTCGGAAAATGCTGCTCCGGTCATTGCATATCTTGACTTGGAGACGCTGCTACCGTAACGGCGCGCTCCATACAGGCGGTCGCCTCATGCGGGCGGCCCTTTTTATTTTATCCAGGTGTTATCATGAAGCGTACTTTCCAGCCCAGCAATCTCGTGCGTGCCCGTCGTCACGGCTTCTTCGCCCGCAAGAAGACTGTCGGTGGCCGCAAAGTCCTCCGCGCCCGCCGTGCGCGTGGTCG
>JAHDDJ010000509.1 GCA_020629385.1 Erythrobacter sp. | reverse complement strand
GGTGGCGGGTCGATCGGCGTGGTGAGGTCGAATACTACGCGGAAATTGCGATCTTCCGGCGCGCCGCCCGCCTTGGTTCGGGTCAGCTGGTAGGCATATTGGGCCGAGGGGGTGTCGGCCGGCAGGACCTCGACGCTCCAGACATTGGTGACGGAGGCATCAAGCCCTTCGCGCTGGAACATGGCGATGCTCTCTGCATCGACAGGGAAAGACTGTCTGGCAGCCGTGCCACTGTCGGCCGTGTCGCCGCCATACATGGTGACGGCATCGGGCTTGCCATCTTCGTGGCGGTGGTCATGTTTGAGGCGTATGCCGCTATCGGTGCGGGTGAACACCCAGGTGCGCGAGCGGTCCCATTCGCCGCCGGTCTGCTTGATGTGGAACGGAACCGTGATGCGGTCTTCGTCGCAAGTGCGGACATGCATGACCATTTCCGCGCCCTGCATATCTGCATCGGCGGCGTCATTGCTGACGAGTTCACCGGAATAGGCGTTACTGCAATGGGTGGAGAGCGCGCTCCAAAACGCGTCTTGCGGGTTCGCGGTTTGCTCCTCTGTCGGGGGTGCTGCGTCGGTGCAGGCGGCGAGGAGGAGCGGGGCGGCAAGCAGGCTGTATCTGATCATCCAAGCGGTGTGGCACCGGTCGCCAGCACTTGCAATGGCGCAGGCGCGACTAGCCGCACCATCCTCCGCGCTCGAAACCCCAGCCGGACCCTTGCGCCAGCTCGCGCTCGATCATTGTCTCGGACAGCCATTCACCGCCGCGCTTCAGCACCCGCAGCTCGCGGCCATATTGATCGAATGGCGGTTCATTCCCGCCATCCATCACGAACGGTCCGGCGTTCAACCAGTCGCGCAGGGCATTGCGGGACTGCAACGCCAACGCGCTTTCAGCAGGGCACTCACCTTTCAATTCAGGCGCGTTGTAGCCCGAGAGACGGATCTTGCGCTTGCCCAGCATGATCGTGTCCCCGTCGATCACGCAGCCATTGGAAGATCGCTCTCCGCAAAGCGAGAAGCGCGTATCGATCTGCTCCCACTCGCCGCCCATACCCGGCAGACGCACGACATAGGCGACGACCACGGCGATCATCAGGATCACGGCAAATGCCCCAAGCCGCTTGCCGAGGGACCGGTTGCGGCGGCGCTTGGTGTGAAATCGGGGCGGGCGGACCATGGGCGCTGCATCGCAGAAAGCGGCCGACAGTCAAAGAGGTGTAGCTATACGATCAACACCAGTTTCGACGTTTGCCGGTCCAGCGTTCTGCCAGACCTTCCGCCACCAG
>JAHDDJ010000085.1:6025-7950 GCA_020629385.1 Erythrobacter sp. | reverse complement strand
ACCGAGGCGGAGCTGGAACAGGTTGTGACCCGCGGCGCGGGCTTGCTCGATATGGCGATAGAACCTGCGGGCGCGCGCGAGATCGCACGTCGCGCACGCGGGACTCCGCGTGTGGCAGGCCGACTGATGCGGCGCGTGCGGGACTTCGCGCATGTGGCCGGTGACGGGCTTGTTACCGCGAAAATCGCTGACGAAGCGCTCACCCGTCTGGAAGTCGACAGGCTCGGTCTGGACGCGATGGACCGCCGTTATTTGCACATGATTGCAGATATTTACAAAGGCGGTCCGGTGGGTGTCGAAACGCTGGCAGCTGGCCTTGCCGAACCCCGCGATACGGTGGAGGAAGTGGTCGAACCTTACCTGATCCAGCTGGGTCTGGTGGCGCGTACCGCGCGCGGGCGCTGCCTGAATGACAGGGGCTGGGAGCATCTCGGGATAGCCATGCCGAATCGGGCAAGTGATTCGGCTGCGAATGGCGGTCAGACAGGTTTGTTCGACGAAAAAGGTTAAGCTTCTGGAAGGATTTGCACGCCGAACGGTTCCATTGTGGGACAACTCCCCGAATCGCGCCGTTCATCGTGCAGAAATTTTGGCCTGACGGGCAAAAATGATGGTTAATGTGATTGTCCGTTAACTGGTGGTGGCGTCTCTTGTTGTCACAGGAAGTGCAAGGAAGCGGACCCGCCGCTCTCCGATGCTTCCATGAAGTAACAAGAGAGTTTGCCCATGTCGGTAAAAATGGCCCTGGCGAAATTGTCCGCGACTGCTGCGGGCGGTGCTGTCCTTGCAGGTGGTGCGGTACACGTTGCCGAAACCCCGATCACGGATGCCCCGTCTTACAAGTCGGCGAAGGCACAACCGCAATCCGTGAAAGCGCAGCCGCGCTATATCAAGGAACGCCCGACAACGACCCGCAAACGTGTTGTCCGTACAGAGCCGCGCAAGCGCCGTGTGGTAAAGCGCGTGGTCGAATGCCAGCCAGCCGGCACGATTGCTTACGGTGCCAACGGCCAGGTCATCACCGGCGCGCATAGCGGCAATGTCATTCACGGTTCGGGCGCTCATGCGGGTGGCGCCTATGCCCAAACTCAGGTCGACGGATGCGCGCCAGCCTATCAGATGGCTCTGGCAGCGATCCCGGCACCTTATGCACCTCCACCACAGCCACCGATCAGCGGCGGCAGCAGCGGCGGCGTAACCGTAATCGGCGGTAGCGGCGGCTTCGGTGGTGGTTTCGGAGGCGGCTTCTTCGGCGGTTTCTTCGGCGGCGGTAGCGGCGGAGGCGGCAGCGTTGTTGTCAGCTCCACCACTTCGACATCGGGCGGCATCACCAGCGGCGGATCGGGCGGTAGCTCGACTTCTACTTCGACGGGTGGTTCTGGCGGATCGGGTGGAAGCTCGACTTCGACATCCGGCGGTTCGACTTCCACATCGGGTGGCTCAACCTCCTCGTCCGGCGGTTCAACGTCCACTTCGGGCAACACCTCGGGAACGTCCGGCAACAGCACAACCGGCGGTGGAACGACCACGACGACAACGACAACCACCACGACCGGTGGCATCTCGACTACGACTGGCGGTATTTCGACCACCGGTTCTTCGGGTTCGATTTCCAGCACAACCGGCGGTATCAGCTCTACCACCAGCGGCAACGTTTCAAGCTCTAGCGGTAACGTGTCTTCGACCACCACCGGCGGCATCTCGAGCACCAGCGGCAATGTCTCCTCGACATCGACCGGCGGTATCTCGAGCACGAGCGGGAATGTTTCATCGACTTCCGGCAATGTCACATCGTCTTCGGGTAATGTTTCCAGCACGAGCGGGAACACGACCTCCACCAGCACCAGCACGACTTCGGGTAACGTAACCTCGTCCACTTCGGGCAACGTTACGTCGTCCACATCGGGCAATGTGTCCTCGTCGAC
>JAHDDJ010000085.1:0-5925 GCA_020629385.1 Erythrobacter sp. | reverse complement strand
GGCAATGTGTCCTCGTCGACCAGCGGCAATGTGACCAGCAGCAGCTCGGGCAACAACACCACGTCGACATCGACTTCGACCAGTTCGTCTTCGTCGAGCTCCAGCTCGTCTTCGAGCAGTTCTTCCAGCTCGGGTGGTAACACCACGACTGGCGGGATGACGTCGGGCGGCAGCAACGGATCAAGTGGATCGTCTTCCTCATCGAGCAGCAGCTCTTCGTCGAGCAGCTCGTCCTCGTCCGGTGGCAGCACCGGTGGCATGACCTCTGGTGGCAGCAATGGCGGATCGGGCGGTAGCTCATCGTCGAGCTCGTCCAGCTCTTCAAGCAGCTCCAGCTCCTCGTCTTCGGGCGGTAGCACCGGTGGTGCGACAAGTTCGGGCGGATCGGGCAGCAGTTCTTCGTCTAGCTCTTCATCCTCCAGCTCCAGCTCGTCATCCTCGGGTGGCAGCACTGGCGGCGCTACCAGTTCTGGTGGTTCGAGCAGCGGTTCGTCGTCTTCGAGCGGGTCCAGCTCCTCGTCGGGCGGTAGCACCGGTGGCGCAACCAGCAGTGGCTCATCTTCTTCGAGCAGCAGCTCTTCGTCGTCCAGCTCCAGCTCGTCTTCGGGTGGTGCAACTTCCGGTGGCGCTACATCGAGCGGTTCGTCGAGCAGCTCTTCGTCGAGCTCCGGTTCGTCATCTTCCAGCTCGGGCAACATGACCAGCTCGACCAGCTCCAGCTCGTCGTCTTCGTCGTCCAGCAGCTCGTCTTCGAGCAGCTCGACATCGACAAGCGGTGGCAACACCACCAGCGGCACGCAGGTTCCTGCACCGCCGATGACAATCCTGTTCGGCTTGGCAGCAGCAGCCATTCTTGGCCGCCGCAAGTTCAAGGTGAAAACGAAAGCGGCCTAAGGCAGCTTCCGGAACTTCAGACTAAACGGGCGGCTCCTTCGGGTGCCGCCCTTTTTCGTTGTGCATTGGGTCTGCCACTATGGCTGGGCGGATTGTACCGTATCCAACGGTGTGACCCATTCCACGTCTGAAGTGCTGACCACATCGGCCAATTCCCAGATATTGGTGTATCCGTACCCATGCAGGTTGATGAAAGTCGGGATATTGAGTGCCAGCTCGGCCTTTTTGGCAACCACCGGGGCGATGTTGTCGCTGAAATTGTTGTTGCAATATATCAGGATCGGCCGTTCCGGATCATCGCCAAGAACTTCGGCCAGTTTGGCACTGGTAAAGTCGGAGAATGGCAAATTGACCGCGCCTTTTATGTGCCCCTGCCAAAAGGCTTGCGCGGAGCGGGTGTCGAGCAGGATTGCATTGCCATCCGCCATTTTTGCCTGAAACTGATCAAGGTTGAGGCGGTGTTTGTCGCGGGTTTCGGCCAGTTCCAGTGTAATCCGGACAAAACCGTCATAATCGATTTGCGGGTTGGCGGGTGCCTCTTGCGCCGCAAGTGGCGTTGCCGCCAAACCCAATGCAAGTGTCAAAGCTGTGATGCGGATCATGTCATGCCTCCCGAGTGCGCACACCACCATCGCTGCAAGCGGGTTGCCACGCCATGAATGGGCTTTGTGCCACGATAGTTTGGGTCCGCAGCAGGCCTTAGGGCTGGGAAACAGTCGGCAACCCGGCGTCTTGCCAGGCGATAATCCCGCCCTCCATGTGGCGGACACGCGTGCCGAGGTGATCTGCAAGGATCTTTGCAGCACGTCCCGATCGGCCGCTTGACCGGCAATAAAGGATTGTCTCGCGCAATTCTTCCTGCGGAATCATTGCCGGATCGAATGTCTGCAAGGGAGCGTTGAGCGCTCCGTGCAGGCGCGCTTCGGCAAATTCTGCCGGTGTGCGCACATCGACCAGAATCACTTTGTCCTGCTCTAACAGCTGCGCAAGTTCGGCGGCGCCAATCAGCGCAACTTCGGCCCTGCTCTGTGCTGTGATTCTGGTTTCGACGTCACTGCTGGCCGGGTTGTAACACCCGGCCAGTAGCAAGAAGGCGCCCAACAGTGTTGCGCGCTGCATCACTTACGATGCCAGCTTGCGCAGAACGTAATGGAGGATGCCGCCATTGCGGTAATATTCCATCTCGTTCGCGGTATCGATCCGGCACTGCGCGGTGAAGGTGAAGGTCGTACCATCGGCGCGGGAAACTTCGACTTCGACATCCTGACCTGGGGTCAGATCGGCCAGTCCCTTGATGCTGAAGCTGTCATCACCGGTCAGGGCCAGAGTTTCACGCGTGTCCCCGCCTTTGAATTGCAGCGGTAGTACACCCATGCCGACAAGGTTCGAACGGTGAATACGCTCGAAGCTTTCGACAATCACGGCACGGACACCCAGGAGGATGGTACCTTTCGCAGCCCAGTCACGGCTGGAGCCGGTGCCATATTCCTTGCCGCCGACAACGACCAATGGCGTGCCGTCTGCCTTGTGCTTCATGGCGGCATCATAAATCGCCATCTGCTCGCCGTTGTAGGTGGTGTAGCCACCTTCGACGCCCGGGACCATTTCGTTCTTGATGCGGATATTGGCGAAGGTGCCGCGCATCATCACTTCGTGGTTGCCGCGGCGCGAGCCGTAGGAGTTGAAGTCTGCCTTGGCGACCTGATTGCTCATCAGATATTCGCCAGCAGGGCTGTCTTCCTTGATCGCTCCGGCCGGGCTGATGTGGTCGGTTGTGACCGAGTCGCCCAGAATTGCGAGCGGCTTTGCATCGGTGATGTCGGTGATCGGGGCCGGAGTCATCTCCATGCCTTCGAAGTAAGGCGGGTTGGCAACATAGGTGCTGCCAGGGCGCCACTGATACGTGTCCGAACCAACTACGTTGATCGCCTGCCAGTGCTCGTCGCCTTTGTAGACATCGGCATAGCGGGCTTCGAACATCGCACGGTCAATCGCGCCCGAGCGGATTTCGGAGATTTCCGCATTGCTCGGCCAGACATCTTTCAGGAAGACGTCGTTGCCGTCCTGGTCCTGACCCAGCGGGGTCGTGGTGATGTCTTCGGTAACGGTGCCTTTCAGCGCATAGGCGACGACCAGCGGCGGCGATGCGAGGAAGTTGGCGCGCACATCGGGCGACACGCGGCCTTCGAAGTTGCGGTTGCCCGACAGAACCGAAGCAGCCACGATATCATTTCCGTTGATCGCCTTGCTGATCGGCGGCGCGAGTGGGCCCGAGTTGCCAATACAGGTGGTGCAGCCATAGCCCACCAGATCGAAGCCGATATTGTCGAGCTCGCTCTGTAGGCCGGCTTTGATCAGATAGTCGGTGACGACCTGCGATCCCGGTGCGAGCGAGGTTTTGACCCATGGCTTGGGCTTGAGGCCTTTTTCGTTGGCTTTCTTGGCCACCAGACCGGCGGCAATCAGCACGTCCGGGTTGGAAGTGTTGGTGCAGCTGGTGATCGCGGCAATCACGACATCGCCATCGCCGATATCGTGGTCTTTGCCGTCGACGCCAGTGCGGACCGGCGCGTCCTTTTTGTAGACCGTCTTGAGATCATCGTTGAACAGCTCATCGACTTCCTGAAGGATGACCTTGTCCTGCGGACGCTTGGGTCCTGCGAGTGATGGTACAACTGCTGCCACGTCGAGCTCGAGCGTGTTGGTAAAGACCGGCTCGTTTTCCGGAGTGAACCACATGCCCTGTTCTTTGGAGTAAGCTTCCACCAAGGCGATGTCTTCTTCGGGGCGACCGGTCAGGCGCATGTAATCCAGTGTCTTGTCGTCAACACCGAAGAAGCCGCAAGTCGCGCCATATTCGGGCGCCATATTGGCGATGGTCGCACGGTCAGCGAGGGTAAGCTCGGCAACACCCGGGCCGTAAAATTCGACAAAGCGGCCAACCACGCCGACTTCGCGCAGCATCTGGACGCAGGTCAGAACCAGATCGGTGGCAGTGACGCCTTCGGCCATCTTGCCGGTAAGCTTGAAGCCGACCACTTCGGGCACCAGCATCGAAACCGGCTGACCCAGCATCGCAGCTTCCGCTTCGATACCGCCAACGCCCCAGCCCAGAACACCAAGGCCGTTAATCATGGTGGTGTGGCTGTCCGTTCCGACACAAGTATCGGGATAGGCGACTGTCGCGCCGCTTTCATCCTGCGTCGACCAGACGCCGCGGCCGATATGCTCGAGATTGACCTGATGGCAGATGCCGGTGCCGGGAGGCACAGCGGAGAAGTTTTCGAAGCTTTTGGATCCCCATTTCAGGAAGTCATACCGTTCTGCATTACGGGCATATTCCAGTTCCACGTTCTTCTCGAACGCTTTGGGATGCCCGAATTCGTCCACCATGACCGAGTGATCGATCACCAGATTGACCGGTACCTGCGGGTTGATTTTGGCTGTATCACCGCCAAGCTTGCTGATCGCATCGCGCATCGCGGCAAGATCGACTACGCATGGAACGCCGGTGAAATCCTGCAACAGGACTCGGGCCGGGCGATACTGGATCTCGCTGCCGGTCTTGGGGTCTTTCTGCCAATCAGCCAGGCCCTGGATATCGTCGGTTGAAACGGTGAAGCCGCCATCTTCGAAACGAAGCAGGTTTTCGAGAAGCACCTTCATCGAAAACGGCAATTTGCTGACGTCACCGATTGTTTCTGCCGCTTTGGCGAGCGAATAATAGGCGTATTCCTTGCCGCCCACATTCATGGTGCTGCGTGTTCCGAGAGTATCCTTGCCGACCTGGGTCATGCTGTGTGCAATCCTTTCATGGATGAGGCCCGCGCTTTTCCGATCGCGGAATCGGATATGCAGCGGGCGAATATCTGGTGCCGCACCTGCTACTTCGGCGGCGATTGGTCAAGGGCGACCTTTGTCTATAAGCCGTTACAAGTGTTTACTGGCCGATTTTGCGGAGCCGTTATAGTTAACACCTCGTAAAAATGCATGATGCAACAGGGTGCAACCATGAGACAATCTTCGCAATCTGACACACAATCCTTGAACCAGATGCGGATGGGCGTGCTAGGCGCAGTGACTGCGATGTTTGTCTGTTTCGGACTGTCTTTCGCATTCGCCGGAGAAATCAGCAGCGCAGAAGCGCAGCAGACCCAGGCAGACGGTTAAACCGAAGTTTGCTCTGTATGCCCTCGGGTCGCGACGAGGCAGCCATAAACGATCATCACCACGCCGATTAACGTTGTCGCGGTTATCGTTTCTTCAAAAAACAGCCAGCCAAACAGGGCGGCCCATAAGAATCCGCTATATTCCATAGGCACCAAAACCTGCGCCTCTGCGCGGGCGTAGGCCCATGTAAGCACAAATGCGCCTGCCACCGTCAGTGCTGCGGCAATGGCGATACTGCCGATCACGGGCAATTCCGGCAGGGTGAAAAACCAGGGCGCAAAAACCAGCATGACCACACAGGCGACACCGCTGTGAAATGTGGTTGCCTCCGCCGGGCTGGCGACCAGTGCTTGCTGGCGGATGATGATGAAATTCCACGCATAAAGCATTGCGGAAAACAGGATCGCGCCAAGGCCTTTTAGCGTTTCGACGTCATATTGGGCCGCGCCCAGCCTGCCGCTAACGATCACAATGGTGCCTGCCAGTCCTAGAAGTGAGGCAATAATGGCTTTGCGCTGGATGACTTCCCCGAGCAGAACTGCCGCCAGATACAGGGCGATCAGCGGGGCGACAAAAGAGATTGCGATAGCCTCCGCAATCGGCAGCTTGGTCAGTGCGTAGAAGAAGCTCACTGCCATGAAGCTGGATACCGTACCGCGCAGGATATGGAGTTTCAGAACAGGTCTTTCCGGCCATTTTCCGCCACTTCCAAGCCAGATCGGCGCGATGATTGCGGTACCAAGAGCGGAGCGTAGAACGGACGCACTGTATGCGCCTGCGGCCAGCGAAGCGCCTTTCATGAAGGCATCCATCAGGGACAAAAACCCCACACCGAGCAAGGCGGCGGCCAAAGGAAGCAGA